>CBFHSJ010000017.1:25970-27940 GCA_965658485.1 Luminiphilus sp. | reverse complement strand
CATCACGCCACCCACGCTGGTGTCGTTGCATGATCTTCAGGCTGAGGATGATTCGTCGCTGCTGCTGTCGCAGCTGGGTGAGCGGCCCTCGCCGCGTTTTTTCCCCCGCGTGGTGAGAGACGGCGATCAGATGGCGTTTCTTTACGCGGGTGACGCGGCGTATGAGAGTGGCGATCTCAGTCGGCAGGGCGCTCTGCATCGGACGCTCGGGGAGCGGGGTATCTTCCGTTACTTTGGCGCCGACTGATGGCACGTCTTACTACTGGCTCGCATTGAGCTCGCATTGAGCTCGCATGAGCTCGGGTCGGATTATTGAAACCACTTGCCACCGGGTAGCAGTGGCCGTGTTTCGTGGACCGTATCGTCGAACAGGGGTTTGAGTCGACGCTCACTGCTCCCCTCCTGACGACGGGAAATCATGGTGACAGGAAAGAGATAGATATCTATCTTCCGGTACTTGAGCGCTCTGGATCGACCTTTATTATCGCGGTATACCACCCAGTCCATGCCGAGGCGTTTACCGAGTAAATCGCCAAACACTACGCCCATGGCCTGAAGAGTCAGTGTGTCCTCTGTGGGTACCATTCGATCATCGAGTATCCGTTGCAGCGTATCTAGATCGCGATCGACGGCGCCCGTCAGGCCGCGACCTAGGCGATTGGCGAGTTGTTCCACTCGCATGCGCTGCTCTGCCATAAATTGTTGGTCTACAGCACTCAGGGGCTCGATGAGGACGTCAAAATTGGGGCTTTGGGCGACTGACCAACTGGCGCAGACAGACAGGACAGACAAAATGAAAAGGGCTAGTAAGCGTCTCAAGCACTTGGTTAAAAACCGCGTTTTCGTCGGTTGTGAAACCGCCTCTGAAGTGGATAATTGCAACATCATATTGTGCAGTTCTTTCCCTTAGCCGCCCGGCCGGAGTAAATCGATGATAACCGGAAGCATCGTTGCGTTGGTAACGCCCATGCGCCCTGATGGTGCTATCGATTGGTCCGCCTTCGCGCGCCTGATCGAATACCATATCGAATCGGGCACCGCGGGTTTGGGCGTGGTGGGCACGACGGGCGAAAGCCCGACACTCACGGTGCCTGAGCATTGTGAGGTGATTCGGTTTGCGGTCGAGCAAGCCGGGGGACGCATCCCGGTGGTGGCTGGCACGGGGGGTAACTCGACTCATGAGGCGATCGAGCTCACTGTTTCAGCGGCCGAGGCAGGCGCTGACTTTTCATTGTCTGTGACGCCGTATTACAACAAGCCAACTCAACAAGGGCTTTTTGAGCATTTTCAGGCTGTGGCGCGGTCGGTCAACCTACCCATCATTCTCTATAACGTCCCGGGTCGCACCGGCTGTGACTTGATGAATGACACGGTGGTCAGGCTCAGCCAAATCGACAATATCGTGGCGATTAAAGATGCGACCGGTGATGTGGAGCGCGGGGCAGCCTTGATTGAAGCTGTGCCGGATGGTTTCGCAGTGTTCTCCGGTGACGATGCGACCGCACTCGAACTGATGCGTCGGGGCGGGCAGGGCAATGTCTCCGTCACCGCCAATATCGCTGCCCGGGATATGGCGACCATGTGCAATCTGGCATTGGCCGGCGAGTGGGATGCTGCCGCCGAGGTCGATGCAAGACTGAGTGAATTGAACGACCTGCTGTTCATTGAGGCTAACCCCATACCGGTGAAGTGGGCGATGGCACAACAAGGTATGATAGGGGCTGGAATCAGATTGCCCCTCACGCCACTTTCGGAGCCGTGTCATGGCGACCTGGAGCGGGCTTTGGAGACCTATTTCGCGTGATTCGACGAGTTGTTAGCGTGGTATTGCTGGGCTGCCTCTCCGGGTGCAGCTGGTTTTTTGGCGAGGATGGGCTCTTCCCTGATAACGCCGGCCGCTATCAAACGGCGCCCGAGCTGGCTCCGATCGACGTCCCGCCCCACCTCTCCACCGAAGCGATACAGCCGGA
>CBFHSJ010000017.1:0-25870 GCA_965658485.1 Luminiphilus sp. | reverse complement strand
TTGGTTAACGTAGCGCCTGGGCAGCTCTGGCCGCAGGTCAGAACCTTTTTGACCACCAGCGGTATTGGTGTGGCCGCTGTAGATGCCGAGGCCGGATTGATCGATACACAGTGGTTCAAGTTAGAAGATCAGGAGCTCGCTGTGCGGTTTCGTTTTCGGGTCGATACCGGCGTACAGCGCAACACCGCTGAGCTCCATGTGTTGCAGCAAAATCGCAGCGTTGAGGACGTCAGCTGGCCGCCCGAGTCCGATGATCGCGATCTGGAACGCAAGATGCTCCAGGACGTGTCCCAGTATCTTGCCAACAGTGCTGAGACCGCCCCTATTTCCATGATGGCGGATCGCGCTATGAGCGACTCAGGGCGTATTACGCTGGAAGACACAGAAGAAGAGACCCGCATTCGCCTGACGCTCCGCTTTGATCGCGCCTGGGCTTCTGTCGTTAAAGGCACCGAGGACGCGGATTTCGTGATTGATGACCGCGATCGTAGCGAGGGGCTCCTGTACGTTACCTTTGTCGGTCCTCAGGACGATGAGGACAGCGGTTGGTTTGATTGGCTGTGGGGGGGAGAGGACGAACACCCTCTGGCGGGCCACCAATATCAAATTCACCTTGACCGGGCCGGGGACGAGCTGACGCTGATTACCCTGCGGGGCCCTGATGGCGGCGCGGTCGATCGCCGCGACCAGCAAGCGCTGCTGACCATCCTGCGGGGCAATATTTCCTGATGCGCATCGCGTCCCTCGGAAGCGGAAGCAAGGGGAACGCGACGCTGGTCGATACGGGCGAGACACTCCTGCTGATTGACTGTGGTCTGCCTCGACGTGACGTAGAGGAGCGGCTTCAGTCTCGTGGTGTGGGCGGACAGGACATCGACGCCATTCTGGTGACTCATGAGCACGGTGATCATTGTTTAGGAGTGGTGCCGCTTGCCAAGGCCTATGATCTACCCGTATTTCTCACGGCAGGCACCGCTGGGAGCCGCAAACTTGAGGGGCTGCAAAGCGGCGTGGTGATTCGACCCGGCGATCAATTTGCTGTGGGCGATGTCGATATCGCTGCTGAGCCCGTCCCTCACGACGCCCGGGAGCCGGTGCAGTTTTGTCTCACTCACAATGATCTCAAATTGGGTGTCCTCACCGATCTGGGTAGTATCACGCCGCATGTTGTGCAGGCATTCTCTGGCTGCGATGCGCTAGTGCTTGAGTTTAATCACGATCCGCAGATGCTGGCGGATGGGCCGTATCCTCATGCTGTGAAGAAAAGGGTGGGCGGCGATTTTGGTCACCTGACCAATGCCCAAGCCCGGCAGTTTCTCGATTATGCGGACACCGCTCGGCTTAAGATGCTGTTCGTGGCGCATGTCAGTCAGCAGAACAATGCCCCGGAGCTCGCTGATGCGGTGCTCTCGGGCTGGTCCGATCTGGCCTCGTGTGAGGTCATTCACGCGACACAAGAGACTGGCTTTGGTTGGTGCAACCTGCGTGAACCGACCACCTCTCTCGATGTGGCAGCTCAGGCCTGATCTGCGGGCGGCTGATGTTTCCAGCGGCGGTTGGACCATAGAAAGCTCTCGGGCTCATCGCGAATCGTTTCTTCAGCGGCCCTGACGTAAGCCTCAATAATGGCTTCTTCAGTCAGTTGCCCCGGTGTTTCGACGATGGGAATCAGGCTCAAATGATACCGGCCGCGTGATTTTCTTCGGCAGCGTGCAAACATCACTGGAAAATCCGTCAACTTCGCAATGGTTGCTGGGCCGGTAAAGAACGCCGTTGGCTGATTCAACCAGTTTGTCCAGTAAACGTTATCCCGCTCTCCAGGTGACTGGTCGGCTACCAGCACCAGCGCGCGAAAGCGCCGACGGTGCTTCAGCACATTACGCGCGACTTTCTCCATCAGGATCGGTTCGCCACCAAAGCGGCTGCGCACTTCATAAGCAAAGCGATCGGAGCCCGCGTTGTGTAAACGTCGGTATACCGGGTCAATGGGTATATCGCTGTGGGCATTGGCCGCATGCATCATCCACTCCCAGTTTCCAAGATGGATGGTGAGAACAATGACTGAGTGGGTGCGATTTTCCGTCAGTCGATCCAGTTCATCGAGCCCTTCAACCGTGACGCGACGTTTGAAATCACCAAGATTCATCCGCGAGGCGTGGACGATTTCCATCGCGACATCGGTGAACTGGCGATAAAAACGTGCGGCCGTGTCACGGCGCCACTCGGCGTCGCGTTCAGGAAAGGCAGTACGCAAATTGGTATCGATCACATCGGCCCGATAGCGAAATACGCGTCGCAACAGAAAAGCGGCGGTGGTGGACAAGCCATACTTGATGGGTAGAGGTAGCAGAGCGATGGCGCGGTAAAGCCAGTAAGTCATGATCTCGTACAGTGATCAGGCAGGTTCAGGGACAGGTGGCGAGGCACATCTGACGGGTCCGGACATTGCAGGCGCAGATTACCCGCCAAATTGAGTTCTTTCAGGGCTGTCATACGCAATACCGGTATCGGATCGACGACGTCATTGTCATCAAGCCATAACTGGCGCAGCGCGGTGAGTCTCTCAATGATCAACAAATTGCGGATGTTATTGCTGCTGAGTTTCATTGATTGGATCTGCGTAAATTGTTCCAGTCCGGTCAGTGATTGAATGCCAGCATCGCTACAGTTCAGTGCCGCGAGATCCGTGGCCGCCCGGGCGTCGATATCCAGAAGGCTTTGTGTCAGACACGCAGCCAGACCGGGGTCTTCGATGCCACTCACTGTGTAGGGCGCTGCCGGCTCGTAGACTGTGACATTATTGACGGTGATGTCGTATCGCCCCAGCTCAGCGCAACCGGACCCCAAGGTCAGCAGGACAATGAGGAGCGCGCGCGCTAACTCTGGCATAAATAGCTTCATATAATGGCTGTTCACTCGACGCCGGCAGTCAATCACGGCCCCTGATGCAATGCAAATAAACCCAATCCACCAAGCCTCCGTCTCGGCAGCACCCATAGTGGTGTCCGTTCAAGGGGAGTCACCGGCGCGGGCCCGCGAGGCCGCCAAACAGCTCGCGCTCGAATACGGCAATTATCGAGATGCAGTCGGACTGATTTTGGTCGTGGGTGAGACCAGCGCCTGGCTCGAACTGGAGGGGGTCAAGGTCGCCGTGCAGTTTGATTCCGCCGCCATGCAACATCGTCGAAAAGGGGGACATAACGAGATGCTGGGCCGGGCCGTGGGACTAAAAGCAGGTCGAGAGCCGCTGATATGGGATGCCACGGGAGGGTTGGGGCGCGATGCTTTTGTCCTGGCCGATTTGGGGTGTGAGGTCACTCTCTGTGAGCGGGTGCCAGTATTGGCGTGGTTGCTTGACCAAGCCTTGCAAGCCGCTGCAGTGAGCGGCGTAGACCAGGTTAGGGAAGCGGCGGAACGAATGACTGTACTGGCAGGGGATAGCAAAACGATGCATGCACCCGCGGGTACAGTGATCTATCTCGACCCGATGTTCCCCGAGCGGAAAAAAGCTGCGGCGGTGAAAAAGGAGGCCGTCATGCTTCGGCATCTGGCTGAGCAGGTCGATGACGGCGAGTCCCTGTGGCAGTGGGCGTGGGATCAGCCCGTAGAGAGGATCGTGGTTAAACGGCCCTTACGTGCTCCAATACTGGGACACATTCGTCCTGCGCATACGCTGAAAGGTAAGTCAGTGCGCTTTGATGTGTTCACCCGGCGGCTGTAGCGCTCCTGATGAAGGGCCGATTGTGAAGAGAAATAGGAGAGAAGGGTGACTGCGAGTCGTTTTTGGGTTGGCGTCGAGTTCATGCCGGCCTCGGTCGTGCAGGCCGCCGCGTCGCACCCTCGTCCTATCTTCTGTGGCCAGCTTGCCGAGGCGGCGGCGATGAGGTCAGCCCTCAGCAATAGGCTAGATCAGGCTGAATGGCATGATCTGGCGCTGGCGTCACCGATTGGTCAGGGCTATTTGTTAGACCTGATCCGGCAGCGAGGTCCGATTGAACATATTTTTCTGGCGCTGCCTGCCATCTCCTGTGCGATTGCTGAGTGGGCTGGAGATTCGCCGCGCCCTCTGGACGAGGTGCTGGTAGAGACCCGGCATGCGATCGAGGGTCTCATCACGGTGTTGCGTGGTGCCGAGGCGGCGCTGGACGGCGCTATCGGTGCGGGGCTGACCCTGCTGAGGGTGGATTCCGCCGAGCACAGTTCGCCCATGGTCCACGCCTTGGCAGCTTTTGCGGATGAATGGATTGCGAGGGAGACAGAGCGCTGGGCAGCAGTTGGGCTGTCTCTAGCGCAACTGACGGTTGAATCAGTCGATCAGTAGGCGTTCCAGAATGCCCTCGTAGATTTTTGTCAGCCGCGGGATGTCCGCCAGTTTCACACGCTCGTTAATTTGATGAATGGTCTCATTGACGTGGCCCACTTCGACGACCTGCGCGCCGCTGGGCGCAATAAATCTCCCATCTGAGGTGCCACCTCCGGTGGAGACTTCGGGCACGCGGCCGGTTGTCGCCTCAATACTCCCCGTAACCGCATTGAGCAGCGCTCCAGGTTCGGTCAAGAACGGCTCGCCACTCAGCGACCACTCGATGTCATAAGTCAGGCCACCCTGGTCCAGAATCGCCTCGCAGCGCTCACGAATCTCGTCGGCTGTGACTTCGGTACTGAACCGCACGTTGAAAAGCACCTCGACACTGCCCGGAATGACGTTGGTAACGCCCTGGCCAGCCCGGATCGTTGAGATCTGCAGCGAAGTGGGGTCAAAAAAGTCATTGCCCTGATCCCACGGCTCCGCGACCAATGCATTGAGTGTCGGCATCGCCCGGTGAATCGGATTATCAGCGAGGTGTGGGTAGGCGATGTGGCCTTGCTTGCCGTGAATCACTAACCGCGCATTTAGTGAGCCTCGGCGCCCGTTTTTTACCAAATCGCCGAGTTCGCGAGTGCTGGAGGGCTCGCCCACCACGCACCAGTCGATCTGCTCGCCGCGAGCCTTAAGCGCCTCCATGACACGAATAGTGCCGTCTTTGGCGGGCCCCTCTTCATCCGAAGTGATCAGAAAGCCAATGCGACCGACATGATCGGGATACGCGCTGACAAAATTTTCACAGGCCACTACCATCGCTGCGAGGCTGGCCTTCATGTCGGCAGTACCACGACCCACAAGATCAGTACCCGCCTCGGTGGCAACGAAGGGATCAGACTCCCATTGCTCAGTATCTCCGGGGGGCACCACGTCTGTGTGCCCGGCAAATACCAACAGCGGGCCCGATGCGCCGCGCGTTGCCCAGAAATTATCGACCTCACCGAAGCGCATGGGTTCGACCGAGAAACCTGCCTGCTGCAAACGCGTCATCATTAGGGATTGGCAGCCCGCGTCTTCGGGGGTCACCGAGGCGCAGGTGATCAAGTCGCGGGTCAGAGCGAGCGTGGGCTCCTGAGCATCAGTTGTTGGCATGCAGCATCTCGTTTAGCTCGATCGCGCTTTTGTTAGTCAGGCACTGCACGGTACCGGTGCTCGAATGCCGCCTAAATAAAAGATCTGGCCGCCCCGCCAAGGTTCTGGCGGAGACGGTCTCGATGATGTCACCGCCCTCGTCCAGCACACTGATCTTGGTGCCAGCGGTCACAAACAAACCTGCTTCAATCGTGCAGCGATCCCCCAGTGGGATGCCCAAGCCTGCATTCGCCCCGATCAAGCACCCCTTGCCCACGGAAATGACGATATCCCCGCCGCCCGATAGTGTGCCCATTGTGGAGCAGCCACCTCCCAGGTCTGAACCTTCCCCCACCCAGACCCCCGCTGAGATGCGGCCTTCGATCATTCCTGGGCCCTCAGTACCGGCGTTGAAGTTGATGAAGCCTTCATGCATGACGGTGGTGCCTTCACCCAGATAGGCCCCAAGGCGGACCCTAGCCGTGTGCGCGATGCGGACACCCGCAGGAACCACATAGTTGGTCATCTTTGGAAATTTATCGACGCTCGACACCTCGAGGACTGAGCCTTTGAGGCGCGCCTCCAACTGGCGTTGCGGAAGCTCTTCAAGGTCGACCGGCCCCTGGTCGGTCCACGCCACGTTGGGCAGCAAACCGAATAATCCGGTGAGATCGGTCTCGTGGGGCTTCACCCATCGATGGGAGATAAGATGGAGTTTGAGGTAGGCCTCCTCCACTGAGCGTGGCGGTGCGTCCTCGGCCAGCGATGTCGCCACTACTTTGCCTTCCGCGGCGGCCAGTTGCATCGCGAGTCCGGCCCCGGCGCTGTCGCCCGCTGCTGTGAGTGCCTTGGATAACGCCTCGAGCTGTGCGGCGTCCAGTTTTCCCGACACGCCCGACAGCACGCTAGAAAGTTCGGTGCTGACCTTCGCGACCGGCTGTGGATAGAAGGTATCCAGCACGGCGCCTTGAGCATTCTCCGACACAATGCCTAAACCAAAACCGTGAAGCGAACTCATGAGAGGTGTTCCTCAGATATCAAATAGTTGTGCATACTCTTCTGCCTTGAAGCCCACTGACACCGTGCTGTTCCATTCCAGTACCGGGCGCTTGATCAAGGTGGGTTGAGCCTGCAACACGCTCACCGCGCCATCGTCTTCCAATGCGGCTTTGTCACCTTGGGATAACTGTTTGAAGGTGGTGCTGCGCCGATTGATCAGTCGATCTGGGCCAACCACCGCGAGCCACTCGCTGATCTTTTGCGTGGACGGCGTGTCGGCCCTCAGATCGATGAACTCATGCGCCTGGCCTTGGTCATCGAGCCACTTGCGCGCCTTGCGGACTGTGTCGCAATTGGGAATACCAAAGAGTATTGGCTGACTCATTAGCGTGACCTGTGCAGTGATTCATCGTTTACGGGCTGAGGCGCGACACCGGATCGCGCGTCATCCCGTGTCAGGTGGCGCAGAGTAGCAGAATTGCAGTCACATCGCCGCGGCGGTCAGGCCTTGTTGCATCGTTTGGGATGTTTTCGCGCGGGATAGCAGGTGCGGCAGATCTCGCAGACGCGGCCATCGCAGCCCCGCGCCGAGCAGTATTCTCTGCCGTAATAAATGATTTGCAGGTGGAGTGCGTTCCACCGCGCTTCGGGGAAAGCGCGTTTCAGATCCCGCTCCGTCTCGACCACGTTCCGCCCCCGGGTCAGTCCCCATCGTTGCGCGAGGCGGTGGATATGCGTGTCCACAGGGAAGGTCGGCAGTCCAAATGCCTGTGCCATCACCACACTCGCGGTTTTATGGCCCACCCCCGGCAGTTTTTCCAGCGCCTCTAGGTCAGCCGGTACTTCGCCATCGTGATGCGCTAGCAAAAGCTCGCTCAAACGATGGATCGCTTTGGATTTCTGAGGCGAGAGGCCGCACGGGCGGATGATACTCCGGATTTCTTCGACGCTCAGTGTGACCATGTCCTCCGGGCAGTCAGCCTTAGCAAACAATCCCGGGGTCACTTGGTTGACCCGCTCATCAGTGCACTGTGCGCTGAGCAATACGGCGATCAGCAGGGTATAGGGATCCTTGTGATCCAGTGGCACGGGTGTCGTCGGATAGAGCGACTGTAGCTTCTCGTCGACATAGGCGATGCGCTCCGCTTTAGTCAGATTGCTCGGACTACTCATGTCACCAACCTGATGTGACTGCGTGCGCAATGCGCTCTGCGGCTTCAACGCATTGTGCTAGTTCTGCCACCAGTGCCAAGCGAGCGCGGTGCGCGCCTGGGTTGCCGGCCGCGGTGTCCCGGGCGAGGTAACGACCGGGTAGCACTTTGACGCCGGCATGCTTTAGTAGATGCTGGGCAAAGGTTTCATCATCGATCGGTGTCTCGGGCCACAGGTAAAAGCCAGCATCGGGACAGGGCGTCGCGAGAACCGGCGTCAAAATGGGCGTCACAGCGGCAAATTTTTCGCGGTAGCGCGCACGATTGTCGAGCACATGCTGCTCGTCGCTCCACGCCCACTCGCTGGCAATTTGGTGATGTGGTGGCATGGCACAGCCGTGATAGGTGCGGTACCGACGGAATTGCTCAATCCAGTGCGGATCTCCCGCAACGAAACCTGATCGCAGCCCCGGTAGGTTGGATCGCTTTGAGAGACTGTGGAAACACAGACAATGCCGGTAGTTGGTATTGCCCATGCCGGCGGCGGCTTCAAGCAAGCCTACTGGCGGAAGCTCCTCATCTGGATAGATCTCGCTATAGCACTCGTCGCTGGCAATCACAAAATCATGCTCTTGCGCCAATGCAATGAGTCTCTGGAGTGCCTCTCGGGACATGACTGCGCCGGAGGGGTTCCCTGGCGTGCAAATAAACAACAGCTGGCAGGCTTGCCACTGTTGGGTGGTCACCGAATCGAAATTCGGCAGGAACCCGTTTCCGGCTTCGCAATTCAACAAGACGGGCTCGGTGCCCGCCAGCAACGCAGCGCCCTCGTAGATCTGATAAAAGGGATTTGGGCACAACACCGCCCCGGCTCTACCGTGGGTCACCAGCATTTGTGCCACTGCAAACAGGCCTTCTCGCGTACCGTTTAAGGGTAAGACGTGTCGGTCAGCGTCGACTGAAGGCAGTTGGAAGCGACGCTCCAGCCATGCGCCGATCGCGGCGCGAAGTTCAGGTCGACCCGCCGTAGCGGGGTACTGCGCCACCAGCGAGGTATGCTCGCTCAGTAACTCGGTCACCCGACTAGGCGGTGCGTGCTGAGGTTCGCCAATGGTGAGCGGAATGATCTGACGATGGGGTTGCGATAGACCCTCAAAGAGTTGCCCCAGCTTTTCAAAGGGGTAGGGATGCAGGGTATTTAAGCCGGTATTCAAATACTCAGCCCCGATATTGCGCTGCCTTTCTGTTGATCTGTGCTCAACGCCTCGATGAGCTCGCTCTCAAGCTTGGCAAGTAAGGTCTCCTCTCGGAGCTGTCCGCCATCTGCATTGGCTAGGAAAAAGATATCCTCCACCCGCTCGCCCAAGGTTTGTATTTTTGCACCCTGGACAGATACGTCGTGGCGAGACAGCACCGATCCCAACCGTGCCAGTAATCCGGGTCGGTCGGCGGTGATGATTTCAAGCGTCGTCAGGTGACTGGTCGCGTCCTGGGAGAACTGTACGGTGGTCGGAATGGTGAAGGCTTTGACGGTTCTGGGCGTGTGTCGGGACACCGTTTTCAGCTCGGATTCGCTGAGGTGTTGGCGAATCCTGTCTTCGATCTCCTGAAACGTATCCGGATGGCTGTCCAGAGAGGATCCGTCACTCTTTAATACAAAGAACGTGTCTAGGGTGCTGCCGTGGGTGTCACTGTAGATGCGGGCGTCGTGGATGGTGAGGTCCAGCGTTTCAAGCGCCGCGCAGATCGAGGCGAAGGTAGTGGGCTCATCCAGCGTGTGCACAAAAATCTGGGTCGCATTGCCAATAGGTGACTCGCTGGCCTGCCGCACCAGCACCAACGCGCCACGCTCGTGGTTGTGATCCGCAATGGCCTCGGTATGCCAGGCAATGTCCTCAGGGCGCTCCCGGAGAAAATAGTCTTCGCCTCGCGGAGACCAGAGCCCCTCCAGCTCGGCCTCGAGAAAGCCCCGGTACTCCAGCGCGTCAGCGGCAATGCGTTTGGTTTCGCGTATGACCTGCTCCCGGTCCAAAGGGTTGTCCAGCCCGCGGCTCAGGGCTCGGCGAGTCTCGGTGTACAGCTGACGCATCAGCGATGAACGCCATGCGTTCCAGAGCTCCGGGTTGGTGCCGGCGATATCGGCGACGGTAAGCGTATACAGGTAATCGAGGCGTTCCTGAGTCACTACAATCTCTGCGAAGCGCTGGATTTCCTCTGGGTCGGAGATATCCCGACGTTGGGCGATCTGGCTCATCAATAAATGGTTCTTCACCAGCCAGACAATCAACTCGGTGTCGGTGTGCGATAAACCGTGATCGGTACAGAACGTCTCGGCATCCACTGCCCCTAGCTCTGAGTGATCGCCGCCCCGACCTTTGCCGATATCGTGAAACAGTGCGGCAATATAGAGCAGTCTGGGGTCCCTCAAGCGGCGCGCAATCCGGGTCGACACCGGGAACCGGTCGGTGTAGTCCGCGCGCATGAAGCGACGGGTGTTGGCGATGACCTCAGTCGTGTGTGCATCCACGGTGTAGGCGTGGAATAAATCAAACTGCATCTGCCCAATGATCTTGCCAAACGCGGGCAGATATCGACCCAACACGCCGTGGCGTGACATGCGCCTGAGCTGCTTGGTCATGTTGTGGGGCACACCGAGTACGTCCGTAAACAGGTCGCGGTTCGTCTGAGAGGCCCGGAAGGCGTCGTCGATCAGGGGCGAATCCCGGCGCAGCAGGCGTTGCGTATTGGGCTCAATTCGGTCTACCAACGGGTCATTGCCGATGAGCACGAACAGCCGTAACAGATTGCTGGGGTTGTCCTGAAATACGCTGTCATGTCGAGCCCTGATACGGCTGTCGCTCACCTCGAAGTCGTCATCGATGACGCGGACATCGGAGTCGGGGGCGTCGGCCAGTCGATGCTCAAACACCTCTATTAGTAATTCGTTAAGCTGGCTGAGGGTTTTCATCCAGCGGTAATACACCTGCATGAACTGCTCGACAGCCAGCGTGTCGCCATCGACCATACCCCACAGCGCCGCGAGCTTTTTTTGATGGTCAAACAGCAGTCTGTCGTCGGCACGCCCTGTCATGCTGTGCAGCGCGAAGCGCACTTGGCTTAGAAATTCCTTGCCATTGCGCAACTGGTCGCGTTCGGCCGCGCTCAAAAAGTCAGGCTCGTTGACCTCGTTGACCTCGTTGAGCCCGGCCCTGAAGCATCGCAGCGTAATCCACTCAATGACCTGCAGATCTCGCAGCCCGCCAGGTGAGCTCTTAATGTTGGGTTCCAGCGCATATTCGGTATTGCTGTAGCGGTCGTGGCGATTTTGTTGTTCGCCCAGCTTGCCGCGGATAAAGTCGTTTGGCGGCCACATGGCGGAGGGAGCGATAACCTCTGCCAGCGCTTCTATCAAACCGGTGTCGCCTTCGAGATGGCGTGATTCCATCATCGTCGTCACCACGGTCAAATCTTCCTTTGCCAACTCTTCGCACTCGGCCAGTGTTCTGACGCTGTGTCCTATCTGGAGTCCCGTATCCCAGAGACTGGTGACAAAACGTTCCAATTGGCTCGCGGTGTCGGCGTCTGGTGCCTCTCGAGTGAGGATGAGTACGTCGATATCAGATTGGGGGAACAGTTCGCCTCTGCCATAGCCACCCACCGCGATGAGTGCCGGCGCCGCGTTCTCCCCTATGTATTCCACCCACAATCGGGTGAGCACAGCGTCGACCATGGCGCTGGTTTGTCGGAGGAACGGCGCAATCGCCTTGCCAGGCGCAAAGCTTTCAGCCAGCGCCTCTCTCGCTGTCTGCAGAAAACTCCGGGCCGCCAGAGCAGGATTTGTGTCCTGCGCTAGGAAAGAGTCAAAAGGGGGAATGGACCCTTCTGGAAGTGCCTCAGAAGGGGAGGATTTCATCCTGCCTCCGGGTGAGTACCTCGCAACCCGTGTCTGTTACAGCGATGGTGTGCTCCCACTGGGCTGAAAGCCGGCCATCTCGCGTGGTCACGGTCCAGCCGTCTCGCGTATTTAACTTGGTATATCGCTTGCCCGCGTTGATCATTGGTTCCACCGTGAAGGTCATGCCGGGTTCCAGTTTAAGGCCCGTGCCGGCTTTGCCGTAATGGAGCACCTGCGGTTCTTCATGGAAAACTTGGCCGATACCATGGCCGCAGTACTCTCTGACAACCGAGTAGTAGTTGGATTCGGCATGTTGCTGAATAACATGGCCCAAATCGCCCAATGCGGCGCCAGGCTTGACCAGCGCCAGCGCCTGATATAGGCATTCCTGAGTGATACGCATCAGTCGCTCTGCATGAGGGGCGACGTCTCCGACGCCCACCATAATACTGGTATCACCATGCCAGCCGTCTTTGATCACCGTGACGTCGATGTTAATGATGTCGCCGTTTCGCAATTTCTTGCTGTCCGAGGGAATGCCGTGGCAAATCACCTCGTTCACTGAGGTACAGATCGATTTGGGGAAGCCTTTATAATTGAGCGGCGCAGGGACCGCTTTTTGCACATTCACGATGTGATCGTGACAAATTCGGTCAATTTCACCGGTCGTCATCCCCACTTCGACTTGAGGTCCGATCATTTCAAGGACCTCTGCGGCGAGACGGCCCGCCTCGCGCATGGCATCAATTTCGGTGTGGGTTTTGGGCGTAATGGTGTTCATCAGCGGCTGCCGGTGGTAATGGATCCAAGGGTGGCGAGAGTGTAACCGACTCGGAGGCTCCTTTGGACCGCGCTTTTACTGTCTCGGCGCCTGTGGTATAAAGCGCGCCGCTGGTTTGATCCGGCACGCCAATAATGGCAAATAGCACGCCCCCTCGCAGTTGCGGACCCGGGTGCCGGTTTCCGGTTGGAGTCGCACGACGGGGCGGAAGGTTAACCCAAACAGAGAGTTTGACTATGACGCAAGTAAGCATGCGTGACTTGCTGCAGGCAGGTGCGCACTTCGGACACCAGACCCGTTTCTGGAACCCCAAGATGGATCAGTACATTTTTGGGGCTCGCAATAAAATTCACATCATCAATCTAGAGCACACCGTGCCCGCCTTCAATGACGCGCTGAATACAGTCAAGCGCCTGTCCGAGAACAAAAATCAGGTGATGTTTGTCGGCACCAAGCGCGCAGCCGGAAAGATCGTTGAGGAGCAGGCGCGTCGCTGCGGTATGCCATTTGTCAGCCACCGCTGGCTGGGCGGTATGTTGACGAACTATAAGACCATCCGCTCATCAATTAAGCGCCTTCGTGAGCTTGAGGAGCAGGAACGTGATGGCACCTTTGCCAAGCTGACTAAGAAAGAAGCGTTGATGCGCTCCCGGATGAAGGAAAAGCTTGAGCGGTCCATCGGCGGAATTAAAGAAATGTCGGGCCTGCCCGATGTGTTATTTGTCGTGGACGTAGATCACGAGCGTATTGCAGTGACCGAAGCCAACAAACTGGGCATCCCGGTTATTGGCATCGTCGATACCAATAGCAATCCCGATGGCGTCGATTATGTGATCCCTGGAAACGACGACGCGATCCGCGCAATCAAGCTATACGTCGCCGCCGTGGCTGATGCGGTGCTGGCGGGTAAAGCGGCGGCGGGAGAAGTGGTATCCGCTGATGAGTTTGTTGAGGTGACCGAAGCGGAGGCAGAACCTGTCGCCGCCGCAGAGGCCGCCGAAACGGCGGAGCCTACGGAGACAACTACTGAAGCGGCCGCGCCTTTGGCCACTGAGGTCAGCGCAGAGGCCGAACCGGGAACTCCCGCAGAGGCGGAACTGGAAGCCCCCACAGAGGCGGATGCGGCCGAGGAAGCAGAGAAGCCTGCTTCCTGACACGCCAGTCTGTTTGTGATTATGGGGTTTGTCACCCCGGAACCATCAATGATCTTGCCGCCTTAACGGGCGGCTTCGTGAGGAAAGAACATGTCTGCGGCATTGGTTAAGGAACTGCGCGAGAGGACCGGATTGGGCTTGATGGAGTGTAAAAAAGCGCTCTCAGAGGCGGGTGGTGATATCGACGCTGCGATTGAGGCACTTCGCAAGTCCAGCGGAATGAAAGCGGCGAAGAAAGCCGGTAGGACCGCGGCTGATGGTGTGGTGGCGATCAAGACCGCAGAAGATGGCAGCTTCGCTGCGATGGTCGAGGTTAACAGCGAGACCGACTTCGTCGCGCGAGACGAGAACTTCCTGAATTTCGTTCACAGCGTCGTGGGCAAGGCGTTTGATCAACGTATTGACGACGTGACTGCACTGGCGGACGGCGATACCGAAGAGGCCCGTCAGGCGCTGGTGCAAAAGATTGGTGAGAACATCAGTGTGCGTCGCGTAGCGACCCACGTGGCGGATGGCGGCGTCATTGGCGGTTATGTGCATGGCAATAATCGGATTGCTGTACTGGTAGCCCTGAGGGGCGGCTCAGAAGAGCTGGCACGCGACGTGGCCATGCATGTGGCCGCCGTCAACCCCCAAGTCATCTCACCCGATGATATGCCCGAGGACCTCGTGGCCAAGGAGCGAGAGATCTATTCTGCACAAGCTCAGGACTCTGGTAAGCCGCCGGAAATCGTTGAGAAAATGATTGACGGTCGAATTCGCAAGTTTCTTGCTGAGAACAGCCTGACTGAGCAGGCCTTCGTTAAAGACCCTGACATGACGGTTGGTAAGCTAGTCTCGCAGGCCGGTGCGGAAGTACTCGGTTTCACCCGCTTCGAGGTAGGGGAAGGTATCGAAGTTGAGAAGGTAGATTTCGCCTCCGAGGTGGCTGCCCAGCTCGCAAACTGATTCTGGCGCCGCCCTCTCGCATTGATCCCGGCGTGATATCAACTCAGGATGACAAGAATCACCAAGGTTTCTGTGTCAACAGAGACTTCACGTCCGGTAGCATGGGGCGACACGGATTGAGCAGGCGGAGATAGGGACAGATGGCGGCGGACAAGGTCTACAAGCGCATACTGCTCAAGCTGAGCGGCGAGGCGCTAACCGGTCAGGAAGCCTTCGGTATTGATCCCAAAGTATTGGACCAACTGGCCCTCGAGATCGGGCAGCTGGTGGGCATCGGCGTTCAGGTCGGATTGGTAGTCGGCGGCGGCAATCTTTTCCGCGGCGCGGCTTTGAACGCGGCGGGGCTAGATCGCGTCACAGGTGATCACATGGGTATGTTGGCCACCGTTATGAATGCACTGGCCCTTCGCGATGCCCTTGAGCGATCCAATATCGCGACTCAAGCCATGTCATCTATTCCGATGAGCGGTGTGGTAGAGCACTATGATCGGCGCAAAGCGATCCGATCGCTGTCTAATGGCGACGTCGTTATTTTTGCAGCGGGCACTGGTAACCCTTTCTTCACCACCGATTCCTCGGCCTGTTTGCGTGGCATTGAAGTCAAAGCGGATGTGGTGTTGAAGGCGACCAAGGTCGATGGTGTCTACAGCGCGGACCCGGTTACAGACCCCAATGCGGTGAAATATGACGAGCTGACCTATGACGAGGTGCTAGACAAGAAGCTGGGTGTCATGGATTCAACCGCCATTTGTTTGGTGAGGGATCACGACATGCCGGTGCGGGTGTTCGATATGGCGCAGCGGGGCGCACTACTCAGTATTGTCCGGGGCGGGGATGAAGGTACGTTGATTCAGGCTTGATAGCGCAACGCAGTGCGCTGCGGTCAAAGAGAAAAACACCCAGGATTGATAATGATAGAAGACATCAAGCAGGATACCGAAGACCGGATGGGCAAGGCGCTCGAGGCGCTCTCTCACAACTTCAATAAAATCCGCACTGGCCGGGCACACCCCAGCTTATTAGACAGCATTCGGATCGAGTATTACGGCGCAGAGACGCCGCTTAATCAGTTGGCCAACATCAATATCGAAGACGCCCGGACCTTAAGCGTGGTGGCGTTTGATAAGGGGATTACGCCCGATATCGAGCGGGCCATACTGAAGTCAGACCTGGGGCTCAACCCGGCAACCGCTGGCGATGTGATCCGCATTCCGATGCCGGTGCTGACCGAAGAGACTCGCAAAGGCTACATTAAACAGGCCCGTGCCGAGGCGGAGTCCGCGCGCGTATCGGTGCGCAATGCTCGGCGAGATGGCCTCGGCATGCTGAAGGAGTTGCTCAAGGAAAAAGAGATCTCCGAGGACGAGGAGCGCCGCGGCCAGGACGTCATTCAAAAGCTGACCGACGACTATGTGGCCAAGGTCGAGTCTGCTTTGGGCGAGAAAGAAACTGACCTCATGGCCATCTGAGGCCCGAGACAAAGCGCCTGTGCAAGCATCTGATATTCAGCCCCGCACCGTACCTCGCCATCTCGCCATCATTATGGACGGGAACAACCGTTGGGCGCGCCGGGAGGGCTACCCGGGCGTGGCTGGGCATCGGGCGGGAGCTGAAGTGGTCCGAGAGATCGTCTCGGCCTGCGAGTCCCGGGGTATCAGGTACCTCACTCTATTCGCGTTCTCCAGTGAAAACTGGGGTCGGTCGAGAGCAGAAGTGCGTGCGCTACTTGCGCTACTTTCACGTTACCTGCGCAATGAAGTCGCCAAGTTGGCCTCGGACGGGGTTCGACTGCGGGTGATTGGAAGACGAGACCGGTTCAGTCCTCGCCTGCAGCGATTGATGGCTAAGGCCGAGGAAACGACGGCAACAGGGGATCGCGCGACGCTCACTCTCGCGCTTGACTATGGCGGTCGCTGGGATGTGACTCAAGTTACCCAATCCATCGCCTGTGATGTGGCCTCGGGTAAGATGTTACCCGATGACATCAATGAAGACACGATCTCACAGAGACTCGCCACGGCTGAATTGCCCGACCCGGATCTCTGTATCCGCACGGCGGGCGAGACACGCGTTTCCAATTTTCTGCTCTGGCAGTTCGCTTACGCCGAATTCTGGTTTACCGAAGTCCTGTGGCCCGATTTCGATGAGACCGTGTTGGACCTTGCCTTGGCTGATTACGCGGTGCGGGAGCGGCGCTTTGGCTTGCGCCCGCTGTTGCATCGCTACTAACGGTGCTCTGGAGAAAAACGGATGCTCCGCCAGAGAGTGATCACAGCACTGATTCTCGCGGGGGCACTCATTGTGACCCTGTTATCTGCCCCGTATCCCATGCAGGCGACTCTTTTCGCGCTAGTGGCCGCCGCTGGTGGCTGGGAATGGGCGGCTCTGGTGGGTGCGAGGGGAGCGTTCTCCCGAGCGGTCTATGCTGCCATGATACCGTTACTTTGCGGTGCGCTGTGGATAGGCTTGGCGCTTGATGGCCCTGAAGCGTCGCTTAATGCTCGGCCCTGGTTGGCCGCTACAGCGCTCTTGTGGTCTGCCATGCTGGTGGGGCTCAAGTACTACTCCGCTGGCCGCGGTGTGTGGGGTCAGGCGTGGGTGCGCGCGGTGATGGGGTGGCTGATGCTCACTGCAACTTGGCTTGCTGTGGCGGTGTGTTTAACGCTGATCAACGGGCCTTTTATCGTGTTCCTCTTGATACTGACTGTCGCCGCGGCCGACATCGGTGCCTATTTTACCGGCCGGCGCTTCGGGCAGCATGCACTGGCTGCAGAGATCAGTCCGGCCAAAACCTGGGAAGGTTTCTGGGGGGGCATGCTGTGCGTGGGGCTACTCGCCACCTTGATCTGGCAAAACCTGCCCCTGTCACAACTCCACCTGGGTTGGGGCTCACTCATGGTGCTGGGACTGGCCACGGCAGGGGCCTCGGTGGTCGGGGATCTGACTGTGAGCCTACTTAAACGTGAAGTGGGCTTGAAAGACTCCGGGTCGTTACTGCCGGGCCACGGTGGTCTGTTGGATCGCCTCGACAGTATCTGCGGCGCCGCGCCTGTTTTTGCTCTTGGCCTTTTGTTGATCGGTTACTGATCGATGCGTCGGATAGCGGTATTGGGTGCGACGGGGTCGATAGGGCGGTCTACCCTCGATGTGATTCAGCGACACCCCGATCGCTATCAGGTCACGCTGCTATCTGCTCACCGCTCGGTGGACGATATGGAGGCGCTGTGCCGATCCCATGAGCCAACCCATGCGGTGATGGGGGACCCGAGCGCCGCGGCGGCACTCGCCGAGAGGCTTACCGATCTGTCGGCGGTAACGGTCAAGTCTGGCGCGGCGGTCCTGGATGAGTTGGTGGCCGAGCCCAATGTTGACTCCGTTGTCGCCGGTATTGTGGGTTTTGCCGGGCTGCGCCCAACGCTGAGTGCTGCCAGAGCCGGCAAAACGATTTTGCTCGCCAACAAGGAGGCGTTGGTGAGTGCTGGGGGCCTGTTCATGGAAACGGTCCGCCAAGGTGGGGCCACCTTGTTGCCAGTAGACAGTGAGCACAATGCCATGCATCAGTGTTTGCCGGTCGCCTCTGACGGTCGCCCTGATATGACCGATGTTGAGAAAATAGTATTAACAGCTTCAGGAGGACCGTTCCGCGGTCGATCCAGGTTGTCTCTGGACGCTGTCACGCCCGCGGAGGCCTGCGCCCATCCCAATTGGTCGATGGGCCAGAAGATTTCAGTCGATTCCGCTACGCTGGCTAACAAGGGGCTGGAGTTGGCCGAAGCATGTTGGTTGTATGATCGGAACCCGGATGAGATCGAGATTGTGGTGCATCCCCAGAGCATCGTGCACTCGATGATCCGTTATCGCGATGGCTCGGTCTTGGCGCAGTTGGGCCAACCGGATATGCGCACGCCCATCGCCTATTGTCTCGCCTGGCCTGAGCGAGTCGATGCGGGCGTGGACGCACTCGATATCGTCAGCGCAGGCCGTCTGGATTTCGAGGCGCCCGATCTGGAAGCGTTCCCCTGTCTCGCGTTGGCGCAATGGGCGATTACCCAGCCTGGCGGTATGTGTGTCTTCAGCGCTGCCAATGAAGTCGCCGTGGCAGCGTTCCTATCCGGCGAGATCCGTTTTACAGACATCCACAGAGTCATTGACGCCGCATTGAAAACGACTGATTTGGCGGAACCTGACAGCCTTGACGCGGTCCAAGCACTTGATCAAAAAGCGCGGGAGGCCGCGCAGCAATGGATAGCGAGTGCGCTCACTCGCTCAGGATCCTAGGACGAGGCGGTGCTCGATACCCTACAAACCACTTTTATCGCGCTGGCAACCTTTGCCATCGTTGTGGCGTTCCATGAATACGGCCATTTCTGGATGGCGCGCCGCGCGGGAGTTAAAGTCTTGCGGTTTTCGATCGGCTTCGGTCGGCCCCTATTTCGATGGCAAGGGAAGGACGACACTGAATATGTGATCGCCGCTATTCCTCTGGGGGGTTACGTGCGCATGGCAGATGAGCGCGATGGCGAGATCGACGAGGCAGATCTTCCCCGCGCGCATAACCGCCAACCCGTGACCAAGCGCATTGCGATCGCCGCCGCCGGCCCGATTGCCAATTTCCTACTGGCCATTTTGGTGCTGTGGGGGCTTTTTCTAAGGGGGGAAGTCGGCATCGTGCCTGAAATAGCTACGGTGGCGCCGAACTCCCTTGCCGAGGCAGCGGGACTGCAGGCCGGTCAGGAAATTATTGCGATTGATGGCCGGGAAACGCCGACCGTAGCCACGGTCAATTTCGCCTTGCTAGAGCGGCTTGGGGATTCGGGCACCCTGATATTGGCTACTCGCTATCCGGGGTCAGATGTGGTGAACGAATCTGAAGCGCGCATTAACCAGTGGCTTAAAGGTGAAGAAGAACCCGATCTTCTTGGGGCGCTCGGCGTGACGATTCGCATGCCGCCAGTGCTCCCCGTGGTGGGCGGGCTGATGGAGAATGGGACCGCCTCGCAGGCAGGCTTTCTGGAGGGCGATCTCATCATTAGTGCAGATGGGGAGGCGATCCCGCTGTGGATAGATTGGGTGACCTATGTTCGCGCCAGACCCGATCAAGCTATCTCTGTGGAGCTTGAACGGCTGGGCTCCCGGCAGAGTCTGTCCGTGACGCCGGCAGCCGCTGTTGCGGAGGGTGAACGTATCGGCGCGGTCGGCATGTCTGTGGCGTTACCAGTGATTCCGGATGCGCAGCAACGTCGCTTTGACCGGGGGCCCGCAGAGGCGCTGGTGGCTTCGGTGAAGCGAACCGGTGAGTTGGTGGTGTTTACCTTCAAGTCCATTGGTCGAATGCTTCAGGGACTGATTTCGCCCAGTAATCTCTCGGGGCCCATTACGATTGCCAAGGTCGCGGCCTCGACGGCGGAGGCGGGATGGGTGGCCTGGCTAGGGTTTTTGGCGCTACTCAGCGTGTCCCTGGGTGCTATGAATCTTTTACCAATACCGGTTTTAGATGGTGGACACCTGGTGTTTTACGGATTTGAGGCGATTTTGGGCAAGCCGTTGCCGGATCGGCTTCAGATGGCGGCCTATCAGGTCGGGCTGGTATTGGTGCTAAGCATTATGGTGTTTGCCCTGTATAATGATTTTTCGAAGTTCTGACGGCGCAGGATGACAGGCTGTTTCACAACCACCGACGCTCGCCCGGGCGCTCCAAGCGCGCGATCTGGCGTGATGCTTTGCGCTGTGCGAACAGGTTTCACAGAAAACCCCTATGCAGCTAACACATAGCCATACGCAGCGAGGCACTCGCCTCGGTGCACTTCTTACGCTGCTGGTCACGCTGCTGGCTTCTTTTGCTGGCGGGCAGTTAGCGCTGGCTCAGACCGAGCCCTTTGTCATTCAGGATATCCGCGTAGAAGGCCTGCAGAGGATCTCGCCGGGGAGTGTGTTTGCGGCGCTGCCGGTTGGCGTTGGCGATACTGTGGATACCTATGCCGTGCGCGCAGCGGCCAAGAGTTTGTTTGCCTCGGGCAATTTCGATGACATCTCGATTGCGCGGGACGGTGGCGTGTTGGTGGTGGTCGTGGCGGAGCGTCCAAGCATCAGTGAGATCACCATCGACGGCAACAAGGCCATAGAGACCGAAGCGCTTTTGGATGGACTCAAGGGAGCAGGCCTCTCCGTAGGACAGGTCTTCCAGCGTTCTACGCTTGAGGGGATGCAACTCGAGCTGCAGCGCCAGTATGTGTTGCAAGGACGATACGACGCCACCATTGACTCCGAGGTCATTGCTGAGCCCCGCAATCGTGTGTCGATCGCGATCGACGTGAACGAGGGGACGGTGGCCACGATTCAACATATCAATGTGGTTGGCAACACTATTTTCTCGGACGATGACCTGATCGATCTGTTCGAGCTCAAGACCGGCGGATGGTTTTCGTTTTTTACCAGCGACAACAAATATTCCAAAGAAAAGCTGACGTCTGATTTGGAGGCGCTATCTTCATATTATCTGGACCGCGGTTATCTGCAGTTCAATATCGATTCTACGCAGGTGGCGGTCTCTCCCAATAAGGAAGAGGTCTACATCACCGCGAACGTTACTGAAGGTGCCAAGTTCACTGTCAGCGAGGTGGGGTTAAGCGGCGATTTGGTGCTGCCAGAGGAAGATCTCAATCGTTTCCTTATCGTGCAGCCTGAGCAGATCTATTCCCAGCAACTGGTGACCGCCACTGAGGATTACCTGACTCGCCGTCTGGGTAACGAAGGCTACAATTTTGCCAAGGTCACGGGCATGCCCGAGATCGATGAAGAAAACAGCACTGTGGTCATGAAGTTCTTCATTGATCCCGGTAAGCGCACCTACGTTCGGCGCATCAGTTTCGCGGGCAACATGACCACGATAGATGATGTCCTGCGTAGGGAAATGCGTCAGATGGAGTCAGCCCCTGCTTCTTCAGCGGCCATCGAGCAGTCCCGTATCCGACTGGAGCGGCTCGGCTTCTTCAAAACGGCGACAGTGGAGACCAACGAGGTGCCCGGCTCCGACGACATGATTGACGTTGATTTTGCAGTTGAGGAGCAGTCCTTTGGCTCGATTGGCGGCAGCTTGGGTTACGCGCAGGACGCGGGCCTGATTCTCGGACTGAATCTTCAGCAGAACAACTTTCTGGGAACCGGCCGTCGAGTCGGGGTCTCGCTGAATTCCTCTCGCTACCAGGACGTGATCAGCTTCAACTACACCAATCCCTACTTCACTGAAGACGGTGTCAGTCGAGGATTCGGCATCTTTTACCGCAAAACCGACCTCTCTAAGATCAACGTGGCGAGTTACACCACGGATACCTGGGGGGGCAGTATGAACTTTGGCTACCCCATTAGCGAGACGCAGCGGCTCGGTTTCTCGTTGGGGGTAACTGACACCAAGATCACATCGGGTCAGTACGCGGTACAGGAGATTTCGGCTAGTCCACGGCTCGCCCCCGAAATTGATTACTGGTACTACTCAACGATACAGGCTGACGGTACCTACGCCGCCGCCGAAGTGCTGGAACCCATTGACACACTGCCTTTTTCAGCACTCTCACCGCCGAAGAACGAGGGCTTTTTGGATCTGAACGGGGACAAGTATCTGAACTGGAGCCTCACTGGTAGCTGGTTGCAGTCGACACTGAACCGCGGGCAGTTGGCAACCCGCGGTGCGTCGCAGTCGGTATCGCTGGAAATCGCAGTGCCATTGTCCGATCTGGAGTTTTATAAGCTGAACTACCGCGGCGAGGTTTATTTTCCGCTGTTTGGTGAGTTCACGTTGCATCTGCGCGGCGAGTTGGGCTACGGCGATGGTTATGGTGACACCACCGAATTGCCCTTCTACGAGCATTTCTTCGCCGGTGGCTTCGGGTCAGTAAGGGGCTACGAGGCCAACACGCTCGGCCCTCGCTCAACACCGCCGTCGGTCTATAGCGCCAATACCGCGGTCACCGCCATCGACGAGAATGGCCGCCCCACCCAGCTTGGCGGGCCTGATGGTCGCGGCTATGGTTACACCGTTGATCCCGAAACCGGCAAGATACCGGTACAGCAGTTCTATAACGAACCGGACCCCTTCGGCGGAAACGTACTGTTTGAGGGCAGCGCTGAAGTGCTGTTCCCCATGCCATTTATCAAAGATCGGAGTTCGTTGAGATCGGCGCTGTTCTTCGATGTAGGCAACGTTTTCAATACAAATTGCCGTGAAAATCAGGTGAATTGTTTTGGTATCGACGCAGGTGAATTACGTTACTCTGTCGGCATTGGTGTAACGTGGCTGTCCGGTTTTGGCCCGCTGACCTTCAGTCTGGCCAAACCGCTGAACGCCAGCCCAGTCGATGAGAGGGAAGTCTTCCAGTTCACTCTGGGTCGTGGCTTCTGATGTGAGAAAAAATGGAGAAAGTTCAATGAACGCACGTGTGTGGCTGGCAGGCCTGCTGATGGCCGTTTTGCCATCAATCGTTTTGGCGCAGGGCCGAATTGCGGTCGTCAATCTGGAGCAGGCGATCCTGCAAACCGATGTGGCGCAACAGCGACTGGAGGAGTTTGAGAGCAACGAGGACTTTGCCTCGGATAAGTCACAGTTTGATGCGTTGCGTGCCGAGTTGGATCAACTGGTCAAAGATTTCCAACGCGACCAGGCGGCGATGAGTGAGGAAGATCAGGTCGCGGCCCGACAAAAGATGGCCAGCAAACAATCTGATCTCGAGTACGTCGCCAAGAAATTGCAAACGCTGCAGACCCAGAATGCGCAGCGCGTGATGCAGGAACTGGCGCCGCAGGCGCAAGAGGTGCTGCGCGAGATCATTGAGACCGATCAGATTGGCCTCCTGCTCCAGCAGCAAGCGGTCATCCACGCAGACCTGGGTTACAACATCACGGCGAAAGTTTCGGACAAGATGAACCAACTGGGCGCAGAGTAGGCACCATGACCACCCTCGGGGAGCTCGCCAAAGTCTTGGAGCTCGAGCTCCGGGGGGATCCAGCACGTTCTATCGCCAACATAGCGGCACTAGAGTCCGCCACCGCTGGTGATCTGAGCTTCGTCTCGGAAAAAAAACATCTTCACAAGGTTTCCGACACCAATGCGGGCGCACTCATCTTGCACCCTGATTGGGTCGAGGCATGGCCTGGTTGTGCGTTACTGAGTACTGCGCCCTATGTGGCTTTTGCCAAAGCGACCCGGATCTTTGATAACCATCCGCCCAGCAGCGGGCAGATCCATGAGCATGCCTCCGTTGCAGACAGTGCGCGCATTGGTGCTGATGCCACCATTGATGCGCGCGCGCGCGTAGAGGCGAATGTAGTGCTGGGAGACCGAGTCTGGATTGGCGCAGGCGCTTACATCGGCCACGGAGCAAGTATTGGTGCTGATACCGTGATCAAGCCCGGTGCCGTTATCTGTCACGCCGTGAAAATCGGCCAGCGGTGCACGATTCACCCCAACGCAACGATCGGTGCAGATGGTTTTGGCTACGCGCGTAGCGAAGAGGGGTGGGTGAAAATCGAACAGCTCGCGACGGTTGTGATTGGCGACGATGTTGAAATCGGGTCCAACTCGACGGTTGATCGTGGTGCACTCGAAGACACCGTGGTGGAAGATGGCGTGATCATCGATAACCTCGTGCAACTCGGGCACGGGGTGCGAGTCGGCCGTCAGACGGTGATTGTCTCGCAAGTGGGCGTCTCGGGCAGCACAAAAATTGGCGCCCGATGTGTGATCGCGGGGCAGGCCGGCTTAGCGGGACACCTAGTGATCGCCGACGACGTGCATATTGGCGGTCAAGGCAGAGTGGCGAGCTCGGTGACCGAAGCGGGGCACTATTCATCCGGTACGCCCATTCAACCGCTCAGGTCTTGGCTGAGAAGCGCCTCAAGATTTACTCAATTAGACCAGATGGCTAAGCGTATCGCGGAACTGGAGAAAGCCACCGGTCTCGATCAGCAAGAGGATGACAAGGCGTGATATTCGACATTGAAGAAATCCGCAATCGACTTCCCCACCGCTATCCCTTCTTGTTGGTTGACCGGGTAGTGTCGGTAGAGCCGGGCGAGCGCATTGAAGCTTACAAAAATCTCAGCATCAATGAGCCATTTTTTGACGGTCATTTCCCCGGTAAGCCCGTGTTCCCGGGAGTGCTGCTCCTTGAGGCTATGGCTCAGGCGGCCGGTATTCTGGGCTTTGTCACAATGGACAAAACCCCAGCAGACGGCTCGATCTACTACTTCGTGGGCGCCGATAATCTGCGCTTTAAGCGACCCTGTGTGCCAGGGGATCAGGTCATGCTGTATGCCAGTATTTTGAGCGAGAGACGCGGTATCTGGAAGTTTGAAGTCGAGGCTCGCGTCGATGAAGAGTTGGCGGCGTCAGGCACCATCCTCTGTGCCGATCGTTGATCCGTGATCCACGAGACCGCCATTGTTGACCCGGGCGCTCGCCTCCATGAATCCGTGGAGGTGGGTCCCTGGTCATTGATCGGGCCCAAGGTTGAGATTGGTGAGGGCACCAAGATCGAATCCCATGTGGTCATCAAAGGGCCCACACGCATTGGCGCTCGAAATCACATTTACCAGTTCTCGACGGTGGGGGAGGCGACACCCGACCTGAAGTATCGGGATGAACCAACCGAACTGCACATTGGTGATGACAATGTGATCAGAGAAAACGTGACCATCCATCGGGGTACCGTACAGGATCGCTCCGTGACTTCGGTGGGTCATCGCAATCTCATCATGGCTTACGTCCATATTGGCCACGACAGTCTGGTGGGTAACGACACCATTTTAGTGAACAACACTGCGCTGGCCGGTCACGTTGAAATTGGCGATTGGGCGATTCTCTCGGGTTATACGCTGGTTCATCAATTCTGCAAGATCGGGGCGCACAGCTTCAGTGGCATGGGTACCTCGATTGGCAAAGACGTGCCGGCATTCGTCACGGTCGCAGGGAGCCCGGCTGAGGCGAAAACGATCAATGCCGAGGGATTGCGCCGACGCGGTTTCGAGAGCGCTGAGATTTCAGAATTGAGAAGAGCGTTCAAAATCCTCTATCGACAAGGTCTGACGCTCGATGCTGCCCTAGAACGACTAGAAAGCATGGTAGCCGAGACCCCCAGCATCCAGGTACTGATCGACTCACTAAAACAATCCCAACGGGGCATCGTTCGTTAGTGTCACAGGAGTCGCTGCGCCTCGGTCTTTGCGCGGGTGAAGCGTCTGGCGATCTACTCGCAGGCTCGATCTTGCGGGCCTGGCAGCAACGCGGCACTTCACTCGACATCACAGGCATTGGCGGGGATCAGATGCAGGCCCAGGGTCTTGATTCACTTTGCGCCATAGACCGGTTGGCCGTGATGGGTCTGGTAGAGCCGTTAAAAAGATTGCCGGAACTGCTGGGCATCCGCCGGCGGCTCATCGCGCAGCAGCGGCGCGTGGCGCCGGACCTCTTTGTCGGCGTAGATAGTCCCGATTTCAATCTGCCGATCGAGCGCCGCC
>CBFHSJ010000016.1:2217-27967 GCA_965658485.1 Luminiphilus sp. | reverse complement strand
CTGTGCATGGCCTTTTCGGTGACCCGACCAAAGAGCGTGTCCCTGAGCTCCCCAAAGAGCGTATTACTCAGCCGCGCCGCGCCGTAAGCGAGCACCAGCAGTAACACAACCTGCAGCGCCAACTGGTCGGCATTCGTATCGAGGCCATCCACCAGTGCTTTCAGTAAGAAAGGAATGCACAGCAGCCCCGCCTTGGCAGCCAGCAGGCACAAAAGTGCGAGCCCCACCCGCTGTCGATTCGCCCCCAATACGGGCGAGAGCCGTTCCCACAGCTTACGGAGCAATAAAAAACTGCTGGTAGGGCTGTCTTCAGAGAATTGATGGCCTCGCATACCGCTCCATGCCAAGGGTGGGTGATCTATTCAAGGTTGTCTTACCCACCGGTGGGGCATAACAGGCGCGCATTATGGCCGACTACCTCGCCGTGTGTGCGACTTGCCCAGCTTATTTCTTACACAGCCCTGAGCATCGGCAACGGCAGGGCCGTGTCAGCACCTTGGGATGGCGATACCATATGGCCATGGCTCTCCCCGAATACAGCTACCTCTACGACCACGCCTGCGAGCGCAAGGGCGGTGAAAAAGCACTCAAAGCGTTGCTACCCAAAACCAAGAGCAAAGCCCACCTCAAAAATTTGGGCTCTGACCAGTACCTGGCCGAGTTCACCCGCAAGATCTTTCAGTCGGGCTTTGTGTGGCGCGTAGTCGACAAAAAATGGCCCCAGTTCGAGGAAGTGTTCTGGGAGTTCGACGTGGAGCGGCTATTAATGATGCCCGACGACATGTTGGAGCGTAAGGCCAAGGACCCGGCCATCATCCGCAACTTCAGCAAGGTGAAAACCGTTCGCGACAACGCCATGATGATTGATGACACCGAGCGGCGTGAGCGGAAATCGTTTGGCGAATTCGTGGCCGGCTGGCCTGACGACGACGTGATTGGCCTGTGGGTGTACCTTAAAAAGCACGGCAGCCGACTCGGCGGCAACACCGGTCCCTTTGCGCTGCGCACACTTGGGGTGGATACCTTTTTACTGACGCAGGATGTCGAAGGCTTTTTGCGCAGCCATGACATTGTGGATTCAGGCATTACCAGCCAGCGCGCGCTCAAGGCGGCGCAGACTTACTTTAATGATCTCCGCGAGCAGAGTGGCAAGAGCCTCGCCGAGCTGAGCCGTCTGGTGTCGTTTTGTCACGGGCAAAACAGGACCCGCTGAAAAAATACAAAAGACCTCGCAATTGTGCAGGCCGCTGGCACGCTCAAAAATTGTTTGTGCGTGACCGTTGCCCCGTATAAAACTGATTGTGATAGCACGCAAATAGTGCTCGAACTCGCCACCGCAACTTCCACATTGTAGGAGTCAACCATGCTCTCTCTTCGCCCACTGAGTGCGCTCATCACAGCCATCATCTTGACCGCCTGCACCGAGACCACCCCTCCCCCCAGCGCCATTGAGCAGCTGGCCGATGAGTACCTCGAGGCGATGATGGAAGAAGACGCGCTGATGGGTACCTACTACGCTATTGAGGGCGCACGCCACGACCGCCTGCCCGATAATTCGCTGGCGGGGCTGGCCGACTGGCAACAAAAAGAAGACGCATGGCTATCGGCGCTTGAAGACATCCCCGTGCCCGCTGAGGTTGGTAGCCGCGACTGGGTCACTTACGGGCTCTTGAAAGAGCAAATCCAGAGCGCGGTGGGCACCCGCATCTGTCGCAATGAGCTGTGGGCTGCGAGCACTACTACCAGCTGGCATACCTGGATCCCCTTTGTGTTCGACATTCAGCCGCTGGAAACCCCGGAGCTCAGGGCGCAGGCACTCACACGCTTCGCGGCCATGGATACCTATATCGATAACGAGATCGACAACCTGCGCGAGGGCCTGCGGCTCGGCTACAGCGCCCCGCGGGTGACTGTTGAGGCCGTGCCCGCCCAGGTGCGCTCGCTCATTGGCCCCGACAGCATCTTCTTAGGCCCTGCGCAGCGCACCGATGACACTGCCTTCACCGCGGCCGTAGAGCAGATATATAACGAGCAGATTGCACCCGCGTTGAATCGCTTCGCCGACTTCATCGAGAACGAGTACCTCGCCGAGGCTCGGGAGACACTGGCGGTATCGGGCAACCCGAATGGCGAAGCCTGCTACCCCGCCCTGGTGCGCGGCTTTGTCACCGTGGGCGTGCCGGCTGAAGAAATCCACGCCGTGGGGCTCGAGCAGGTCGCGAAAATCCGCGAGGAGATTCAGGTCACGCTAGATGAGCACTTTGGCGGCGGCGACGTGTCGGAGTTTCTGCGCCGGGTGAACGAAGACCCGGCCTTTACCTTTGAGACCGAGGAAGCCGTGCTTCAGTACTCTACCGATGCCCTCGACGCCGTGAAAGCCGCTATGCCAAGGGCCTTCGGCGTGCTACCCAAAGCCGACGTGCTCGTTAAACCCTACCCCGAGTTTGCCGAGAGTGGCTCAGGCGAATACCACTCCTCGTCAGAAGACGGCACCCGGCCGGGTATTTTCTACATTGCGGTGACTGACCCCACCGGTCGATCGATCTCGAACCAGTTGGCCACGCTGCACCATGAGACCTTCCCCGGACATCACTTGCAGGGCGCGATTGCGCTTGAGCTCGGCGACCAGCAACACCCGTTAGCACGCTATTTGTGGAACTCAGGCTACGGTGAGGGCTGGGCGCTGTATTCAGAGCGCCTCGCCGATGAACTGGGGCTCTACCCCACCCCGCTCGATCGCATTGGGCTCTACTCTGATCAAATCGCGCGCGCCTCGCGCCTGGTGATGGACAGTGGCCTGCACACGCTGGGCTGGACCCGGCAACAAGCCGTGGACTACATGATGGCCAACTCGGGCTGGGCGCCGGTCGATATCCAGAACGAGATCGACCGCTACATCTCCTGGCCCGCGCAGGCGACCTCTTACATGCTAGGCATGATCGAGATCCGCCGTCTTCGCGCGCTGGCGGAAGAGACTCTGGGGGACAACTTTGATCTGCGCGGCTTCCATGACCGCGTGGTCGGCATGGGGAGTATCACACTGCCCATGCTGGAAGAATCGATCAAGGTATGGATCGCCGAGCAGCAGGCCCGCGGCTGAACTAGCTCTTGAAGCGCTTCCAGGTGCCACCGTACTGGTAACTTTCTGGGCGCTCTGCTTTCAGACGCTCGGTGCACCGCCGGCAAAAAAACTTCCAGTTCTTGAGTCGGCTGGACCGACACCGATACAAAGTCGGCGTTTGGGCCGAGCAGGAATCACAGATTTTGGCACGTTCTCGCACAGTTTGATTGAACCACAGTCGTATTTGACTCCCGTCATACGCGCCGTGACAGGAGAACGGATTAACCCCAGAGCGCGGGTTCGGGCCGCTGGATACAACCAGATTCAATCGAAAGCGGTGGATCGACATCAGTGAGCTGCAATAAGGGCCCATCCAGATCGACAAAATCGGCCCCCTGCGCCACCACCAGGGCGGGCGCCATGGCTAGTGACGAGCCCAGCATGTTGCCCACCATGATCAGCTTGCCATGGCGCTGGCACCACTCACGAATGACCAGCGCATCCGTCAGACCACCGCATTTGTCGAGCTTAATATTAATCGCATCGTACCGATCCGCCACCGCCTCAAGATCGGCACTGCTTTGGCAGGATTCATCGGCACAAAGCGGGACTGGATAACGCAGTTTTTCAAGCGCCCCATCTTCTCCAAGCGGTAAAGGCTGCTCAAGAACCGCCACTTCATAGCGCGCCAGAGTATCCCCCACTGCTATCACCAACTCAGGCGTCCAACTGCCGTTGGCGTCGATCACAAGCTGCGCATCAGGGCGTGCCTCGCGAATAGCCCGCAAACAATCGAGTGGCGCCTGCGCATTCAGTTTAAGTTTGAGCCGCTTGAGATCGGGCAATTCATGAGCTCGGCGCGCCATGGCGTCGGGATCATCGAGTGACAACGTAAACAGCGTGTTCAGTCGCGTCAGAGTGATACCTGTCAGCGCGCTAATCCCGCCTACGGTCTGTTTGGCCTGTAGATCCCACAGCGCGCAGTCGAGTCCGTTGCGGCTGCCGCCGGGCGGCAACAGCGCCTGCACTGTCTTGCGATCGAGCTGCGCGATTGCGGCGGGGTCGAGCGCCAATAGCTCAGCCTGTAAGCTTTCAACGGTGTCGCCAAAATAATCCACGCCCATGGTTTCGGCGCGGCCCACAAAGCCCTCGTACTCGATCATCACGTGCAACACATCGATGTGATTCACGGTCTCGCCCGCGGTCACAAATGGCGCCACCATGTCCCAGCGCTTCGGGGTCAGGGTGAGCATCACCGTGTCGGCACCTTGCCGAACGCCCAGTTGCGCACGCTCTTTACCGCGAGCCCAGACGTCATGGAAACGGGCACGCTAGGGCAGCGCATCGAGAATGCAGTCGAGCTCGTGGCGCATGGGGTCGACACAAGGCAAGTCCGTCAGGCTGCGCAGCTCATCGCAGGCGCTCAGCGCACCGGCATTATCGACGCCCTGGGTATTAAGACTAATGCCCACAACCTTTGCTTGCCCGTTGGTGACCCGGGCGGCCTGTTCATATCGAGCGACGCACTCGCGCAAATCGGGCACAGGGAAGTCCTCATACTCGTCAATCACCGTGCGACCGATCGCATGGCACAGAACCATCGCATCGGGCTGGCTGCCATGGAGCAACCCGAGGGTGACCGCCGCATACGCTGGGTGAAATAAAGACCCCTGTCCTTCAATGACATCCCAGTGATCGAGTGCGGCATCGGGCGTGAGCGCTTCGGCGGCACCCGAGAGAAAATCCGACACCACCGCATCCATCGGTATGCCCCCACCCGCAATCAAAATACCGGTCTGCCCCGTGGCTCTGAACGTTGCGGCGATTCCCCGTTCCTCCATAGCTTTGTGGATTGCTAGCGCAGAATATTTTTTACCAACACAGCAATCAGTACCCACCATTAATAGTCGCTTGCCCGACCGTTGCCGCCCGTTGGCGATCGAGATCGACGCAGGCGGCACCCGAACATCAATGAGTTGCTGCCCAGATTCTGCAGCGACTTTGACGAGCTCTGGCTCTTCACCCAATTTACGATGTAAACCGCTGACTACTGAGAGCCCCGCCCTGATTGCCTCAGTCAGCGCAGACACCCACTCAGCTTTTAGCGCACCACCCGAGGGCGCCACCCCAATCACCACGCTGCTTGCACCCGCCGCAATGGCTTCTCTGAAGCTCATATCGGGTAAACCCAGGTCCACATCGCAACCGAGTAATCGATACTGTCCAACACAGCCCTCGGGCCGCCAGTCGCGAAGACCCATTGCCGTTTTTGCATCCAGAGGGTTGCTGACATCCCCCAGAAACAGCAGATAAGGCGAGGGGATTTTGATCACGACTGTGCGCTGGCTCGGCGAATGATGCGACCGGGAAACGTTTCGCTCACTGCGCCCTCATGCAACACCCGCTCCCCCGCCACCCACACGCTGTAGACACCCTCTGAGCGCGCAAAAGGTTCGCTGGTGGTGGCGCGATCCGTCACCGTGTCGGGGTTAAAAAGCACCAAATCAGCGATCATGCCTGGCGCAATCACGCCACGCTCGCCAAACCCCATGTGCTGGGCTGGCAGCGCTGTCATGCGATAAATCGCACTCTCCAAACTGAGTACGCCTTGCTCGCGCACATACCGCGCCAGCACGCGGGGGAAGCTGCCCGACCCCCGCGGGTGGCGATCACGCAAACTGCCGTCGGTGCAAATATTGATGTGGGGCCAAGCGATAAAGGCGGCGATGTCGTCATCACGCATGCTGGTGCCAATCATCATGTCACCCATCTCGCCAGTCGCCTCTTCGTGCGCTATCGACATCTGTGCAAGCGCCGAGAACGCTTCGGAGGGGCTCTGCTCGCGCCCAGCAGCAATCTCGGTGAGCGACATACCGACGTATTTGGGCTCGGCGGGAAAGTACGTAAAAATAATGCCGTCGGGTGGGGCAAGCTCCGCCATAACAAAGTCGATAGCGTCTAGGTCCAGCGGGTCGCGCTCGGGCAGTAACACCATCATGTGCGATTGCCAGTAGGTATAGGGATAAATGTCGGCAGTGAGGTCGATACCCTCCTCCCGGGCCTCTTTGAGGCGGCCAATAATCTCGTCAGCACGACCCCACAGCGAGGCCATGGCGAGCTTCAGGTGCGAGATCTGCACTGGCATGCTGGTTTCTCTGCCAATCTCTATAATCTCCTCGAGCGCGTCGTCGAACCATCGATCCTCACTACGAACGTGGCTGATATAGCGGCCACCGGCGTCAGCCGTGAGCTGTGCGAGGTGCACGACTTCACTGGTTCGGCTATGGATACCGGGCTCATATTCCAAGCCAGTCGAGAGTCCGAGTGCGCCTGCGGCAAGCTCTTGTTGCAACAAGTTCGACATCATGCCGATCTCGTTATCAGTCGCGATGCGTCTAAAATCGGCTCCCATCACCTCGTCCCGTAGCGTGTTGTGGCCAACATAAGCAGCCACATTGATTTTGGCTGGCGTGGCCCCTAGCGCCGCATAAAAATCTGCCAGTGGATAAGGTGAATCCCCATCCTGGCCGACCACTGCCGTGGTGATGCCTTGCGTGATTTTGGCCAGTGCGTCGCGCTCGGTGAGAATCAACCGGTCTGAATGGCTATGGGTATCGATAAAGCCCGGTGCCAGCACCAGACCGTTGGCATCGATAATGAGGTCCGCGTCACCTGTCGCCAAATTGCCCACCGCCGTTATGCGATCGCCGCTGACACGCACGCTACCCAGCATCGCGGGAGATCCAGTGCCATCGACAATGCGAGCGTTAATAATCAGCGTATCAGCGAGTGCTGTTGGCACGGCGGTCAGCCACGCCACGACCATTGCCGCAATCGAGGCGGTTGTGATTTTGCTATTCACCCACTTACGGTCCAACTGGTCGACCGGCCGAGGGACGATCAAAGCTCCCCTGCCGGAAGTTGCTGGTATCAAACTCCATGGCATTCACCGGCGCCGAATGAGTGCCTTCGTGCACACACACGCGCTCGATAATGCGCCACTCGCCACCTCGCTTCTCGTACTTGTCGAGGTAGCGCCCTACCCACAGGTCGAGCACTGGCTCTGCGTCCTGAAACAGGTAGGTCACATTATAAATTTCGCCAGTGGCGGTGTGCGCATCGATCAGCTCAATGGCGTGGTTGAGGATGCAGTGGTTAGTGCTGCGCCAGGGAAGGTGCGCCTCCATGCACATCTCACAAAATTCCCAGGCATCTCCCACGAACACACCGTGGTCATCGGTGGCGCCCTCCCAGTAGGCCGACTTCATGAGCTCGACATCGAGGCGGTCTACGCCGCGGCAATAGCGCAGTGCCGCGTCGCGGATGCACTGCATGTCGGAGAGCTGTTCTGCTGTATAGGCCATGATTGCCTCCTAGCCCAACTGGCGCTTGGGGTCGCTGCCGTCCCAATCCATCGAGGCCGCCGCCACCATGTCAAAGAGTCCCTTGATGTCGTCTGAGTAAGTCAGCAGCTCCGTCATGTGCCCCAGCACCGGGCTGGTGTCGACATAGGCAAAGGTCGCGCCACTGCCCGCCACCACACCGGTGGCCGCCACCTCATAGCCCTGCTCGACCAAGCTTGCGATCTCACCCTCGATATCGTCGGTCCAGTAGCACAGGTGATGAAAAGCGGTTTTGCCCTCAGGCACGGTGTCGCGGTAGATATTGGATTGCTCACCCGTGGGCTCAATCAGTTCGATCTGCATATCGCCGGCCTGTGCGAGCGCAATCTTCATCGAGATCGGGCTGGGGCTACCCCGGTAGGTGCTCTCCTCAAACAGATCCGGGGTGTACTCCACAAAAAAGAACGGGCCAATGCCCACCTTGAGCCACGCGTCCACCGCCGCGTCGAGGTCATCGACCACCCACGCGCTCTGCATTGCATGTCCGCTCGCAAACTGTTTCATTTAAGCCTCGCTTTTTATTGTTTATGACTAATGCCCATGGCCCGCGCCCCTTCACGGTTTGATCTCAAGGATCGCTCGGTACTCATTACCGGTGCCAACCGAGGTTTGGGGGCAGCGCTGTGCAAGACGATCTTGCAGTACTCACCGAAAATAATCCACGCAGCTTATCGCAGCACCCCAGGCAACTTTGAGGACCCCCGTATCCGCTGGTTCCAGCTCGATATTCAGGATGCGGAATCAGTGGCAAATGTGGCGGCATCTGTCGACGAAATGGACGTGCTGATCAACAACGCCGGCATTCTTATTCCCACCGCGGCGGACCCCGCTGAGGAGAGAGCCAATCTCGAGGCCATGATGGACATGCACCTGCACAGCCCTCTCACACTCATTGATACCCTGCTGCCCAGTCTGCAAACGAGCAGCCAACCGATGATTGTGAATATGATCTCGATGGCCGCCTTTGCCAGCGTAGCGGGCTGCGAGGGCTACTGCACGAGCAAGGCCGCACTGCATGCCGCGACGCAGGGGCTGCGCCTCAAGCACCCCAACATTCATTGCGTCGGGGTGTACCCGGGCCCAACCGCCACCGACATGACTGCGGGTAGCACCGCGCCACTGGCCGATGCCATGGAGAGTGCTGCCATGATCGTGACTGGCATGTCTGATGGCAAAACAGCGATATTCCCCGATGAGGCCGCGCTTGCAGTAGAGTCTCTGGTGGGGGCCGGAGTGGCGACGCTGGAACAGCAGTTCACCATCCTGCTCAGTGACTGACTGAGACGATAAGGACACCGAGGCACAGGTATGAACGCCAAACAGCCACTTAACCAGCAGGGTCGCGAAGCCTACAGCGGGCAGATCAAGAATTTCTCCAAGGAGCGCTACATCAGCACCGACTGGTCCGCGCGTGAGTGGCAGGCCGTGTGGGCCAAGAGCTGGATCGCCGCCGTGCATGTATCGGACCTCACCGACCCCGGCGACTACGTGGTGTTTGACCTGGGCCCCGAGAGCATTTTGCTCACCTGCAATGGCGCAGGCACCGTGCAGGCCTTTTACAACGTGTGCCAACACCGCGGTGTGCGGCTGGTCGATGACCACTCTGGCAACACCGAGAATTTCCGCTGCCCTTACCACAGCTGGCGTTATGGCACCGATGGCGACCTGATCTATGCCCCCCATCAGGAAGGGTTTCAGGCCGGTTTACCCGACCAAACCATCTGCCTGCCCAAGGTGCGCTGCGAACAGGCGCTGGGCTTTTACTGGATTAACCTCGATACCGACGCCGAGCCGCTCGATGTCTTTTTGAAAGACATGCTCCCGATCATGGCGCACTATGAATTTGACAAGCTCACACTGGTGCAGGACCAGACCGTATCGATCAACTGCAACTGGAAGGCGGTGCTCGATAACTTCAGCGAGCTCTACCACGTGCACTATCTGCACCCACAGCACCGGCGCTTCGTGGACTGCACCGAGTCACTGAGTGAGTGCTACGAGGGGGGCCACACCCGCGTCTGGGTGCCCGGCGCCACCACCGACTCGCTGTTCTCGACTCCGGACAAGCCCACCGATCTCTTGACCATGCAGCTCGAAGCCTTTGGTCTGGACCCGGCGCAATACGAGGGTAGGGTCGACGAGATTCAGGCGGCGATTCGCGTCGCCAAACGCGAGCTCGAAAAAACCGAGCCCTACTACGGTAACTTCACCGACGAAGAACTCACCGATGTCATACAGACCAACGTGTTCCCCAACGCCATCCTTACCTATCAACCCGAGATGCTGTGGCTAATGCGGCTGCGGCCCCACGCAACCGACCCCAACCTGTGCTACTTGGACAAGCTGTCTTTTGAGCGCTTCCCCAACAGCGAAGAGCAGCGTTTTCTGGAGGGCACCGACAACCTCAAGCAAAAGCGCAACGAAAGCTCGGGCAAGAGCGGCCGGCCAGAGTGGGAGTCTTTTGATTACTCCGATGTGATCGCCGGCAAAGCCACCATGACTGACACCATCGACCAGGATCTGTCGCTGCTGGCACACGCTCAACAGGGCATGCACTCCGAAGGTTTTCAGGGTTGCTGGCTCAATGAGATCGAGTGTCGGGTGAGCCATTTCCATGAAGAGCTCGAGCGGCAGGTCACCGCCGCCGACTGACGAGCCGCACACGTGACCACTGACCAGGGGATTTTGTTTGCGCTGATCGGCGCGCTGTTCGTATGCCTGATCTGGGGCCGCTACCGCTATGACCTCGTGGCGTTTGGAGCGCTGCTGATTGCCTACCTGTTGGGGCTCATTCCCACCGACGAAGTCTTTGCCGGGTTTGGCCACCCCGCAGTGATCATTATTGCGCTGGTGCTCATTATCAGCCGCGGGCTCTACCTCTCCGGCGCCATCGAGATGATGGCCGGGGCGCTCCTCGACGGCGCGCGCGGTATCCGGCGACACATTGTCGTCATGGCGGGAGTTTCGGCTGCACTGTCGGCTGTGATGAACAACGTCGCTGCCCTCGCGCTGCTCATGCCCATCGACTTACAAGCCTCTGAAAAAGCCCAGCGCAACCCAGGGCTCACGCTGATGCCCCTCTCCTTCGCCTCAATTTTGGGCGGGATGATCACCTTGATTGGCACACCCCCCAATATTGTGATCGCGACCTTTCGGGGTGAAGCGCTGGGCGACCCTTACACCATGTTCGACTTTGCGCCGGTGGGTTTGGTGGTGGCAGCAGTCGGTATTGCCTATGTCGCGCTCATTGGCTGGCGGCTGATTCCCGTGGAGCGGACCAGCGCGAGCATGCCCTCTTCAATCGAAGACCTTGAGAGCTACCTGGTCGAGCTGCGGGTGCCCGCTGAAGCCGAGGTGATCGGACAAAAGCTCCGGCAACTGGATAGTCAGGCAAATGAGGCCGGCGTGCAGATCCTCGGCTTGGTGCGCAACGGTGAGCGGCTACCAGGCATGGCGGCGCGCGCGACCTTACAAGCCGAGGACCGCATTGTGGTCGAGGGCGGGCCAGACGGTATCGAGGCTTTTGCGGGCACGGTAGCGCTCAGTTACGCCGACTCCGACCGACCCTCCAAGGCCTTGTCGGGCACGACCGTGATGCGAGAGGTCGCGGTGCCGCAAACGTCGCGCATGGTGGGCCGCACCGAGGAGGCGATGCGGCTGCGTTACCGACGCGGCGTCATTCTGCTGGGTATTTCCCGTAACGGCGTGCGCCTGCGCGAGCGCTTGCGCGAGGTCGAAATTCAGGCCGGTGATCTGCTGCTGTTATTGGGCCCCGAGGACACCCTCGATGACATGATCGAATGGCTCGGCTGCCTGCCCTTGGCGCCCCGTGGGCTAGACGTCATTCAGCGCGAGAAAGCCCGTCGGGCGATTTTCATTTTTGCGGGCGCCATTGTGCTGGCGAGCCTCGAGCTTATATATCTACCCATGGCGCTCGCCTGCGTGGCGGTGCTGTACATCGTGCTCGATATCTTGCCGCTGTCGCAGGTGTATGAATCGATCGAGTGGCCGGTGGTGGTGTTACTGGGCGCCATGATCCCAATCAGCGTGGCGCTGGAGGCGAGCGGCGGCACCCAATTGCTCGCCGACTTGTTTGTGCGGGGCACCGACGGCTGGCCGGTGATGCTGATTCTCGCCGCACTCATGCTGGTGACCATGACACTGTCTGATGTGCTCAATAATGTGGCCACCGCGCTGATTGCGGCACCCATTGCCCTCGACGTGGCCGAGCGGCTGCAGGTGAGCCCGGATCCATTTCTCATGGCGGTTGCCGTCGCCGCCTCCTGCGCCTTTTTGACGCCCATCGGCCATAAAAACAACACACTGATCATGGGCCCGGGCGGTTACGGCTTTGGCGATTACTGGCGAATGGGCTTGCCGCTTGAGATTCTGGTGGTGGCCACAGCGATCCCGATGATTTTGCTGGTCTGGCCGCTATAGACCGCGGCTTCCCTATCATTGTCGTCTGCCGATTTTTCTCGGCACTTATACAGCCCTCTCCCACATCCCTCTACCGGAACCACGCCTCTCCCGGTCGCGACTCATTTGCTGAAATACACCCCCTGTGACAGGCGCCATTAATTGAGGGCCTGTTACAAGACGCCGGTACTGCACTCCCTCTATAACGAACCTGCCGCAGTGGGTTTCGTTACTTGACACCCGTCTCCGCCCCCTGATCCGCCGCTGGCCGCCCATCTCCCCGGCCGTTGCACGGTCGACAGTCGCTGGCCGATTTGGCCAACACCTTGGCGTATCGAGCCAATCTTTATCCCCCGCTCCTGCCGATACTGAGGGTGTTCGCAGGGGAGTACCCCCCAGCTGTCGGGAGACAACGCCGGCTAAACCCCGCGACACAACTCAAGGATGACCCTGTTGCCACGGACGGCAGTTTTAATGCGAGATCACAGGTATGAAAGCCGATACACAGAAAACTTTGCGCACCGCGGCGGGCATCGCTGCCTGGGCCGCCATGCTGGCGGTCAGTCAGGAATCTGCCGCACTGGATAACCTCCAACGCGAAGATTTTGCGCACTACAGCGACTGGCGCGAGCGTCTTATGGCCACCGCACCCCGCGGTGACTCGTTGATTCCGATGCTGGGCGGTTCGGAGCGTGCGCTGATTTGCGCCGACGCGGTCTACCTGTCAAGCGATCTCAACGAGTCTGGCGGCAAAACTCAGGTAACGGATACCTACTTGTTGCGCGGCGCCACCTAAACCGTTCGCAGCGGCACGATTGTCGCGGTGTTCCGGTAACGAGAAGGCCTGATCATGCCTCTTGATACTGGTGCGATGACACTGCTTATGCTGGCCACCGCCCTTGCGGTAGGTGTGCTCGGCACTATCGTGCGGGTGCAATCGCAGCCTACTTCTCACTCCGCCTCTCAGCCCCTCCACTACGCTGACTGGCAAGAACCCCAAGAGTAATTCCGCCGCCACCCTTTTCTGCACTGCACCCGCCGCGTAGAATGCCGCCTCCGTTGTGAGGACCACCCCCATGAGTGAGCAAAAAGCCACCAACGTGCACTGGCACGGCGGTGAGATCAATCGCCCCGAGCGCGCCCAGTTATTGGGTCACGGCGGCGCAACCCTGTGGTTTACCGGCCTTTCTGGCTCCGGCAAGAGCACCATCGCAGTCGCACTCGAGCAGGCGCTCTACCAGCGCGGCGTGCTGGTATACCGGCTGGATGGCGACAACATTCGTCTGGGTATTAACAAAAACCTGGGCTTTAGCGCCGAGGACCGCGCCGAGAACATTCGCCGGGTGGGTGAGGTCTCAAAATTGTTTGTCGATGGCGGCGTGATTGTGCTGAGCAGCTTTATCAGCCCGTATCTGGTCGATCGACAGATAGTGCGCGAGCTGCACGAAGCCGACAACATGCCGTTTATCGAGGTGTTCGTGGACTGCAGCTTAGAGGCTGCAGAAGAACGTGACCCCAAGGGGCTTTATAAGAAGGCCCGCGCGGGGGAGATCAAGAATTTCACCGGTATCGATGACCCCTACGAGGCTCCCGAGGCGCCCGAGGTGCATTTGCATACCGACCAGCAGTCGCTGGAAGAAGAAGTCGAGCACCTGCTCGATCTATTAGAGAAGCAAGGGCTGATTCCGACAGCCGTCTGATCGCACCCTTTAAACGAGAGACACCATGGCATTGATTGCACCCCACGGCGCGACTGAACTGCGCCCCCTGATTGTTGATGACGCCCGGCGCGGCGAACTCGAAGCCGAGGCGCTCACCCTGCCCTCCCTGATGATGAGCTCAGCCGCCGCGGCCAACGCCGTGATGATGGGCGCAGGCTACTTCACACCGCTCAGCGGCTACATGAATCGCACCGACGCGTTAACAATAGCGGAGAACATGCGCACCGCCGACGGCCTTTTTTGGCCCGTACCGGTGGTCAATCTGGCAGAAAGCTGCCCGGTAGAGGCCGGCCAGCGCCTCGCGCTCTCCGACCCCAATCGCGAAGGGCACCCGCTGCTAGCGGTCATGACAGTCGAGGCTGTTGAGACCCTTTCGGATGAAGACGTGGCGACCATTCTCGAGAAGGTATTCCGCACCGATGATCCCGAGCACCCCGGCGTAGCCGCTTTTACCGCTCAGGGCCGCACCGTGATCTCAGGTCCGATCGAAGTGCTCAACTACTCCTACTTCGAGGAGGACTTTCCCGACACCTTCCGCACCGCGATGGCAATCCGCAGCGAGATCTCAGAGCGCGGCTGGGAGCGCGTGGTGGCCTTCCAGACCCGCAACCCCATGCACCGCGCCCACGAGGAGCTGTGCCGCATGGCCATGGAGGATCTCTCTGCAGACGGCGTGCTGATTCATATGCTGCTCGGCAAGTTGAAGCCCGGCGATATCCCCGCCGACGTGCGCGACGCCTCGATCCGCAAGATGGTGGACCTGTACTTCCCGCCCAATAGCGTAATGGTCACAGGCTATGGCTTTGACATGCTCTACGCCGGCCCCCGCGAGGCAGTGCTGCACGCGGTGTTTCGCCAGAACGCAGGCTGCACCCACCTGATTGTGGGCCGCGATCACGCTGGCGTGGGCAGCTACTACGGCGGTTTTGATGCGCAAACCATCTTCGACGACGAGGTGCCTGACGGCGCGTTGGCGCTCGAGATCTATCGCGCCGACCACACCGCGTTCAGCAAAAAATTAGAGCGCGTGGTCATGATGCGCGATGCGCCCGACCACAGCCCGGAGGATTTCGTGCTGCTATCAGGCACTAAGGTGCGCGAGATGCTGGGCCAAGGCATTGCACCGCCTCCCGAGTTCTCGCGCCCTGAGGTCGCTGAGATTCTGATGGCCTACTATCAGGAAATCGACGGCACGGCCTAGAGCGGCTCAGCGGGGCTCGGCGCGGCAGTGTTGGCCCCGTCCACTCCAGCCCCGATTGCCCTATCCAGGTAGCCGCTAGCACCCTCTCGGTAACGCGTTAGCGCGGTGGGTTGGCAATTTCTGCCAACCTCTTGGCGTATCCGGCCAATTCTTCTCAACGGCACTCACTGATACTAGATTCATCGGCAGATCGGCGACCTCTGAGTTGGCCTGATCTTCAGACCAACCCCCGATCTGTCGTCTTTTGAGTGGCTCCTTCTTTGCCCCGCACTGCGGGGCCTTTTTTTCAGCCCCTCGACAGCTAGCACAACTGCTACTCGGCAAGGAGGCTGAATGGACAAGGCAGCATATTTTCAATCGGTGTACGAGGCACAGTTTGCTCTGGGTAAAAAAACGGGCGCCTGCCTGAGTGCACAATATTTAGCCCTGGAGGCATTTCTGCAGCGCAGTCCCGACTGGCACTACCAATGGTGGCCCATTGTGGGCATTACTCCCAAGGCTTGGTTTGCTTTGCAGACCCGGGCTACGGTCGAGACACGACGCCGTGTGATCCCCACACACGGAATGATTCGGGCGCATCTTCACGATCGCGTAGAACGCGGCCGGGAACTGTTTGAACGGGAAGCCCCATTACCCGAAGCATGGCATTTTTACGAAGCGCGAGACGCCGCGGTACTGGCGCTCACCGAGGAGCGCGACAAGGTGGCAAACATTCCCTGGTTGGCTTTAGATCCCGAGTGCTTTGGGCAGCAAACCAGTGGCGTACCGACCATTACGCCCAAGCGACTGACAGAACTACAGGCAAGGTTGAACCAACAAGCGGCCTTGAGCTGAGCCAAATAAACGGTGTTTCAAGGCGATTTCTTGGGATAGGACAGCGGCCCTCATTCGGTATTAACCGCACTGTCACAAGCCGGTCATCACTGTGTCACAACAGGCCCCTAACCTGAGAATCCACCTGGGGGTGGGCCTCGAGATGAGCTCCTAGTGCCCGGCTAACTTGCCGGGCTTTTTTATGGTCGGGCGACTACTATTTGGGGAATGTGGTTAACGAGAATCCCTGCGGATTGGGGTACTCCTTGATGCTCGCCTGATAAGCGCCAATGATTTTCATGTAGGCACCAATGACCCAGGCCTCGGTGCCCACCACGTTCATCTCCTCGCGCGGATCGCGGGTGATGTTGAAGATCGCCGGATACCCGGTGCCCTCGGCACGCGTTGCGTAGACCCCGTGTGCAGACGGGTTACCGGAAGACGCGATGACATGCCGACGCGATTACGCTGGAAGGGAACAAATCCAAGGTGGCAGAATTAATGGAACCCCGCGGCCGGAGTGTGAGCACCAAACCGATCGGTGAGACAGTGCCCTGCCGAGCACTGTTCGTGGAGAAGGATCTATAAGCGCGTAAACTAAACGTTGAACAACAAGAGCCGGCGAACCATGGATTGCCCCGTCAGCACCTATTCCTTTATCGAACGCCTCACCGAATGCGGCCTGCACGGGTTCAGCCTCACTCAGGTATTGCTGCTAGTCGCCCTAGCAGCCGTGGGCACGGCCTACGCCATCTGGGAGCATCGGAAACAAGTCCGCGAGGAACGAGACGAAAAATCTGATCGGATGTAGCCCCTTGGGCTCACTGGAACATCAGGAAACAAACCATAAAAAAACCCGGCAGTCGCCGGGTTTTTCTTTCTGCGTTGCGCTTACTGCATCGTCATTACATTGACGGAAAGGTCATCCGCCGAGCCACAAGCAGCTGCCATCTTGGCAAATTGTGCCTGCCAAGCTGCGTCAGCCTCCTGCCAGGCGATGGCTTTCTCCATCGACTCGGTAGAAGAATGCACATCAACCGACACCAACGCCCCGTCTGAGTGGATCGCCGGTGCCGCCGAGTAAGGATGGGGCGAGGCATCACGCTCATAGGCAATCATCTCCTTGATGAGGGTAAGCCCGGTATCCGCATCAGCGCAGGGCCAGTAATAAACAATCATGATTTGCCCAGGCTTGGCAGCCAACATGGGGCCTTCCCCTTTCTCGTGGTGGCCGGCTACAACCGTCGCGGATATCAGCAGGGCCATCAGCGCAAGCGCTCCCTTTTTGATCACTGTCATCGGTGCTCTCCTTGAGTGGCGGGGCCCGCACGCAGGCAAGACCCCGGTCGGGCTTTATTGTGGATCCTGGTACTCGTAGTAGCCGTCGGTCGGGATCATGACGTGCGCACCTGGCGTCCCTGGAAACATCACATAGGGCGCGCCCGTGTTGAAGTCATCGCTCATGCCATCCAGGGACGAGGGATCGCGGGGCAACAGCATCAAATGTGGGCCCGACTCGATCCACTGCGAGGGATCTTTAGCATCCGCTTTATTGAGTACGCCGGCGGTGGTGTTGTCCTCACCCACATCACCGTGAAGCATCCACATGAACGCGTCGCGCTCAATATTTGGATCCTTGCCCGCCATGAAATCGCTCATCCACTTCATGCCCACATCATCCGTACACACCGGCATCGCGGCGTGAGCCGTGGGCCAGCCGCCCTCCGGCGCAGGACGCGGGTTGCCCACCATGCACGTCCAACCATTGGTCCCTGCGCGGAGTACCGAGCCCTCGAGTCCAAGTATCGTTGCGTTGGTGCCGAGCGGCGCCGGCGCCGCCGAAGAGTAAGCCCAGATCTGCCATTCAGCGCCGTCATGTGCGCCATCGGGCTCGCCTGCCTGCGCGGTGAGGCCGAAAGCAGCGATCACTGCTCCGATTACAAAACTTTTCATTACTTTGCACCCCATGCATTGATTTGTTGGTCACACCGCAGATCACTTGCCAGTCATGTGCGAGGGAACCCAGCCTATGTCGCTCAGCGACCCCAATCACCCTATGGCAAAACCGGGCCCACCACAAACGGGAACAGGCTCAGAGGCTGACGCAGATTTTGCCGAAGTGCTGCTGCGACTCCTGATATCGAAAGGCGTCCGCCAGCTCAGCGAGCGGATAGGTTTTATCAATCACTGGCTGCATGTCATGGGCCTCGACTGCAGCGATCATATCGGCCTGGTCTGCCTGACTTCCGACCGTGATGCCACTCAGCCTGCCATTTTTGGTCATCAGTGCTGCAGTCGGCACCTCCCCCGCCCAACCGGTGAGCACGCCGATCAGACTGATGCAGCCATCCACCGCCAGCGCGCTAATGGATTGGGGTAGATTGCCGGGCCCACCCACCTCGACTACTAGATCTATGCCTGCGCCGCCGGTCAGTTCAAACGCTTGCTCGCCCCAGTTGGCATGGGTTTTGTAATTGATCAGGTGCTCGGCACCCAGAGCCCCTAGGCGCTCGAGCTTCGCATCTGACGACGAGGTGGCAATAACCCGACAACCCATCATGCGTGCCATTTGCAATGCCACCACCGACACGCCACCGCTGCCCTGCACTAGCACCCAGTCCCCGGGCTTAAGAGCCGTCTCGACCACGAGGGCGCGCCAAGCGGTCAAACCCGCGCAGCTCAGGGTCGACGCCGCATCAAAATCGAGGTTGGCAGGCATACGGCTAAAGGCCGAGGCTGGCATGGTCACGGTCTGCGCAGCAAAGCCGTCAACGTGATCTCCTGGTACGCCTAACAGGTTTGGCAGCATGGGTCGGCCGCCCGCCCAGTTGGGAAAGAAGTAACTCAACACCCGATCCCCCTCGGCGAAAGTCGTGACCCCCTCCCCAACTGCGGTCACTACGCCGGCACCATCAGACATCGGGATGCGCCCATCATCTGCCGGGATCAGACCCGTCACGACCGCGTAATCATGGAAGTTGAGTGAGGTAGCCTTGATGTCGACCTGGATTTCACCAAACCCCGGTGCGCGGGGTTCAATCTCGGCGAGGTGGAGCTGGTCGAGGCCGCCCGGGGCGGTGAGCTTCATGGCGTGCATGTTGAGGTATCCTTTGATGTCAAAGCGAGCAGTATAGAGGCTAGCCGCCCACAAACGGGATTGCTCTGCTAAGCTCTCGATCGATAGCAGGATTTGTGTGGGCACTGCCGTGCCCAGCCCCACGCGAGCGGTAGATCATGAACAAGCTGGAACAACTGCGCACCATGACCACGGTCGTGGCTGATACGGGTGATCTCGAGGCCATTACACGACTGAAGCCCACCGATGCCACCACCAACCCCTCGCTGCTCTTAAAAGCTGCTGCGCTCCCTGAGTTTGCTGAAGAGGTCACTGCGCTGACGTCGTCTCAAGATGCTGTGGCAGACAAGGTCGACCGCTTTGCTGTGAGCGTCGGCGCTAAGATTAATCAGGTGATCCCGGGCGTGATCAGTACAGAAGTTGACGCTCGCCTTTCTTTCGATACTGAGGCGACCATCGCCAAAGCCGAGAAACTCATCGAGCTGTACAGCGATGCGGGCATCAACAGCGATCGCGTACTGATTAAAGTGGCGGCGACCTGGGAAGGCGTTCGTGCGGCCGAGGTACTCGAGCAGCGCGGCATCCACTGCAATGCCACACTCATTTTTAGTTTCGAGCAAGCCTGTGCCTGTGCCGATGCCGGCGTATTTCTGATCTCGCCCTTTGTCGGGCGCATAACTGATTGGTACACCGCCAACACCGATCTCGTGATTCAAGACCCAACCGATGACCCCGGCGTGCAGTCCGTCACTCGGATCTACGACCACTTCAAGGCACATGGTTACGACACGTTCGTCATGGGAGCGAGCTTCCGAAATACCGGTCAAGTCGAGGCACTTGCCGGGTGCGACCGGCTGACCATCAGCCCCGATCTGTTGCAGCAGCTAGAAGCGGACGAGAACGATCTGCCACAGCGACTCAAGGACAGCGGAGACAGCTCTCCCCCACCGGCAGCACTCAGCCAGAGCGATTTTCTGTTGGCGAATAATCAGGACCCGATGGTCTCCGAAAAACTGAGTGATGGGATCCGGCGCTTTGTCGCCGATCAAGAGACACTGGAAGCACTTCTGGCCGGCTGAAGCCGCAGCCTGAGGCAAACTCAGCCCAGAATCGCAGGTAATTCCTTAGCGAGTGCCATGCGCTCTTTCACCGCCTGACCGGTCAATGCAAAGCCCAAGAGATCGCCCGCGCCAGACCGGAAAAGCGCCTTGATATCGGGCGCATCGCCCTCAAAGTGCCACTCACCTTCGGCGTCTTTGGCGGGTGGTGAGACCACCACCGGACAGGCGGGCGTCTTGATCGCCACCGGCATAGCGGGGTAACTGACACCGGTCGCCTCACCCGCCAGCGTTGCGGCCAGTGCCCGCGCCGCAGCCATCAGTGGTGCCACGTAAACCAGCACGTGGCCAGCCACCTCGGCGCAATCGCCCATGGCGTAAACGTTCGGCGCATTAGTGCGCAGTTGCCTGTCGGTGACGATACCGCGATTCACCTCAATGCCCGCATCACTGGCCAAACTCGTCCGCGGCCTGACACCAACCGCGCATAAGACCGCATCGGCCTCAATGGTCTCGCCGTTATTTAGCGTCACCGCGTAACCCTCACCAGCGCGGTTGACTTCGGTGGCGAGGGGACCGAAGTGGAAAGTGGCGCCCTTCTCCTCCAAAGCTGCCTGCACCGCTCGTCCGGATTGCTCAGGCAACAAAGTCGGCAAACACCAACCCATGGGGTCGACGGCTTCGACCGTGAACCCGCCATTCAACAGGTCGTTGGTGAATTCACAGCCGATCAGCCCGGCGCCGATAATGGCGACCTTCTTTGCGCCCTTGGAGGCTAACAAGTCTTGAAACCGCCGGTAATCGTCAAGGTCATTCACGCCGAGCACATCATCAGCCGCATCACCACCAATAGGCGGTCGAATCAATTCGGCACCCAATGCCAGCACTAACTCGCTGTAGGACAGTGTCTCTCCACCCTCAAGGTGGACCGCCTGAACCTGGGTATCGATGCTCACGACCCGGGTTCGTGTGCGGACCGTAACGTTGAGTTGCTCTGCCAATTCTTCGGCGCTCTGTGCCGCAAGTTTGTCGGCGTTGAGGTCCTTCGTATACCCCGTTGAGATCATCGGCTTCGAGTAGCCCTCGCCGCCATCAGATGTCAGCACTGTAATGGCGATGGAAGCATCTTTGCGGCGCAACTCGCGGACCAGACCATAGCCGGCCAGCCCAGAACCAATCACCACGACAGAACGCGCGCTGACGTCGCCAGGGCTTTCGGGATCCGCCTCGTCCGCAGGAGAATCCTCATCATCAGACCCGGGAATCAGCTCGAAGTCTTCCTTGCCCACACCACAGTCCGGGCAGGTCCAATCATCGGGCACATCCTCCCACTTGGTACCGGGCGCAATACCGTCCTCAGGCCAACCCTCTTTCTCGTCGTAAATTAGTCCGCAGACGATGCATTCCCAACGGGCCATGGATGATCTTCCTCTTTATTTACTGCGCATTTGTGATGACGGCCCGCAGAGTGCCAGCATGAGAAACCACTGTCACGCACAGATGCCCTCCGCGGGGGTTCTCTTTCATAGATGGTGGCGTGCGTCCCCCGGGGGAGATCTATACCGCGGCCGCGAGTTGCGTCGCCTGGTTGATCGCCGTCTTCGCATCCAGCTCGGCGGCCTCGTAAGCACCACCAACCAGATCCACTGACAGACCTTCTGCCTCCAGCGCGTCGTAAAGACTGCGCTCAGGCTCTTGACCGGCACAGATGATCACCGTGTCGACGTCGAAGGTCTTTGGCTGGCCACCAATCAACACATGAAGGCCCGCATCATCAACGCGCACGTACTCCACCGCGTTAATCATGTTCACGCCGCGACGATTCAGCAAGAGCCGCTTGGTCCAGCCAGTGGTCTTGCCAAGACCACGGCCCACGGGCGTGTCTTTGCGCTGCATCAACCAGACCTCGCGATCGGCCTTGTTCACCACGGGCTCCACGCCAGTGACGCCACCGCGGGGATGGTTCTCGAAGTCGACACCCCACTCCTTGGCAAATAAATCGATGTCGAGCGCAGAGCTGGTGCCTTCGTGGGTAATAAGCTCAGTCACATCAAAACCGATACCACCGGCGCCCACGACCGCGACTTTTTTACCGATCGGCTTGTTACCTTTGATCGCGTCGATATAGCCCACCACCTTATCGTGATCGATGCCGGGAATGTCTGGCATGCGCGGGTTAATCCCCGTCGCCACCACCACGTGATCGAACCCAGCTGACGCGAGTTGTGCCGCATCAACGCGCTCACCGAGCTTGACCGTCACGGCGTACTTCTCGAGCATCGCGCGGTAATACCGCAGGGTCTCGTGAAACTCTTCCTTGCCCGGCACCTGCTTGGCCAGATTGAACTGCCCACCGATCTCATCAGCCGCATCAAACAGGGTCACAGTGTGCCCACGTTCGGCGGCTACAGTGGCATAGGCCATTCCGGCAGGGCCTGCGCCCACCACCGCAATATTCTTTGTCATTGCCGCCGGACCCCACTTGATCAGGGTCTCGTGACAGGCGCGAGGGTTTACCAGGCACGACGTCGTCTTCATCGCAAAGGTGTGGTCTAAACACGCCTGATTACAGGCAATACAAGTGTTGATCTCGTGCTCGCGACCCTCCGCTGCCTTCTTCATCAACTCGGCATCGGCCAGCATAGGTCGCGCCATGGAGACCAGATCGGCGTCGCCATCGACCAGTACCGCCTCGGCGACATCGGGCATGTTTATGCGGTTAGAGGTAATCACCGGAATGGAGACTTCGTCGCGCACCCGCTTGGTCACGCCGGTAAACGCGCGGCGCGGTACCATGGTGGCGATGGTGGGCACCTGCGACTCATGCCAGGTGAAGTGGGTAGAGATAATCGATGCGCCGGCTGCTTCAACCGCTTTTGAGAGCAGCGCGATCTCATCCCAGCTCATGCCCCCCTGAAGCATGTCCATCGCCGCAATGCGGAAAATCACGATGCAATCGGGACCCACCGCCTCGCGCACACGACGCACTACCTCGACCGGGAAGCGCATCCGGTTCTCATAGCAGCCGCCCCATTGATCGGTCCGCTGGTTCGTTTTCTCCACCAGAAAGGTCGACAACAGATAGCCCGCTGAACCGATAATTTCGACACCGTCGTACCGGGCCTGCTGCGCCAGCTTTGCGCAGTGGGCGTGGTCAGCAATTTGCTTTTCAATGCCGGCTTCGTCCAGTTCGTTTGGCGAGAACGCGCCGATGCGTGAGCGAACCGGTGAGGGCGCAACAGCCGCCTCGTTATAAGCCAGCGCGCCCATGTGCAGAATCTGCAAACAAATCTTGCAGTCGGGCGCTGCCGCATGGACAGCATCGGTGACGATGCGATGACCAGCAGCCTCTTCTTCCGTATTCAGTTTGGACGCGGCGGCCAGAGGCTTGCCGTCTTCACCTTTGAGGACCAGTCCTCCCTCTTCATTGGGTGAGATGCCACCGGTGATGATCATACCAACGCCGCCCGCTGCGCGTTCGGCGTAAAACGCCGCCATTCGCTCGAAGCCGTCCGGCTGCTCCTCAAGCCCGGTATGCATCGATCCCATAATGCAGCGGTTACGAAGCTGCGTGTGCCCGAGGTCTAGGGGTGAGAATAAGTTCGGATATTGGGCGTGACCGGGCAACTCGGCTTTGGCATTCATAGTCTGGGCTCATTGGTTCAACATCGAATGGGCCGGCAAGATACCGCACCCCGCTCAAGGATGACAGGACCCCACCTGCTTCAGCGCCGGATTCATCAAGACAAAAACTGAACCCGATGCCTTCTCAGTGTTACGTGGTTGAGGCACGACTGTCTCAATCGCTGGCCACATAAAGATAAGCCTAAATGTGGCGGCGCGCGGGCCTAACCGTCTTCTCTTTTTAACAGGCCGAACTGATCAGGTCAGCGGTCGCCTTGTGGCCGGACTTTGGACGAGCCCCCCGCATTTGGTCACTGGCTGGCGGCTGTGCAAAGTTATGTATATATTATTAGACACAAATGCAGTAAACATATTGATACAAAGGGGCAGTATTGACTCAGAAACGTGGCTAGAACCGTATTATTGACAGTTGGGCGTTTTCCCGCGGCACTCACGCTGGCGCGGGGCCTTCATGCGCGCGGCGTTCGGGTCATTGTGGCTGACCCCATGAAGCGCCAGCTCTGCTCAGTCAGCCGCGCTGTGACCAAAACCTTTCAGGTAGCCCCGCCCAACACCGACATCGAGGGTTGGGAGCGGGACATCCTCGACATTATCGAGCGCGAGAACGTGACAGATCTGATCCCAACCTCCGAGGAGGTCTGTCACGTCGCCAACCTCGCCCCCCGGCTTCCTGATACCACGCGTTATGTAGGCCCGTCGGCCCAATGGATCGCGCAGTGGCACGACAAGCTGCAGTTCGTGAATTACGCAATCAGCCGCGGCGTGACAGCGCCCTCGGTCTACACCACTGCCGATGGCGAGTCCCGCGCGCTGATTCGTCAAACCGAGTGCGTACTCAAACCCCGCCGCGGCTGCTCCGGTACCGCGGTGTCATTCATTCCACCCGGCAGCACGCTGCCGCCACCGTCGCAAGACATGCTCCTGCAACGCAGAGTTCAGGGTAATCATCTGTATACGCTGAGCTGGGTGGATGCCGGCGAGGTGAAAGCCACGGCCAGTTATCGAGGCAGCACTCATAGCGGCACAGTGGCGGTCGGCTTCCAGAGCGCGCCCACACCCTTCTCGGTCAAACAATGGATTGAGCAATTTGTAGCTGATACCGATGTCACGGGATTTCTGAGCTTCGACTTTATTCTGGACCGCAGCGGCATACCCTGGGGGATCGAGTGCAATCCCCGGCTCAGTAGTGGGGTGCACTTCGTCGATGAGGCTTGGTTGGGCGCCGCGGTCATGGGCGAGGACATGGGTGCCCCCTCTATTACCCCGGCCGGCAAGCGCGTGCAGTGGAGCTATTCCACACTCACCGAGGCTTACAAGCACCTGTTCCGATTTCAGATCCCCGAGTTGATCCGCTGTCTCCGGGATTTGTTCATCTCTCGCGATGCAGTGTGGTCCTGGCGCGATCCCCTGCCCTTTTTCCTGATGACACCCCTGTGCTGGGAATTTATCTGGCGATCAATCCGCGAACGAATGCCCATCGGCGATGCCAGCCAGTGCGATATCGCCTGGCACTGGTTCAAGCCAGGGTTTCAACAAGAGTTACGCCAGCAAGCTCGAGAGCAAGCGGCGGTTATGCCGCGGGGGAACGAACGTGAAGCATGACCTGGTCAGCGGGCCGCGTGGTCATGCGCGCAGCGGGTCGCACGGTTTGACCGGGCTTCAGCAGCCAATCGAAGCGCCGCACCAACTCAGCCAAAATCAATACGCTTTCCGTTTGCGCAAAACCAGCTCCCACGCAGGTATGAGGTCCCTGACCAAAGGGAATGTAGGCACCCTGTACCAGCGCCGCCTCCTGCTCGGGCAGGAATCGCTCGGGTTTGAACGCGTGGGGGTCTGGCCACCACTTACTGTGTCGCTGCAGCGTCCACGGCGCGATCATGACCAGCGCCCCTTTGCGGAGACGCCGGCCACCCACCTTGGCTTCACGCAGTGCCACCCGCGGCATGAAGGTAATCGGCGGATACAACCGCAATGTCTCTTTGAAAAACGCCTTGGTCAGCGGCAGCTGTCGGGTGTGCTCAAAGCTCATCGGCGAATCGCCGACGACAGCGGCGATCTCCTCACGCAGCCGGGCGAGCCAGTGGGGCTGGTCAGCCAGAATATAAAACGCCCAGGTCAGCGCACTCGCCGTGGTCTCATGCCCGGCCAGAAAAAACACACCCAGCTGATCGATAAGCTCTTCGCGGGAGAACGGCGCACCACTCTCTTCATCGCGCGCGGCGATGACGCTGCTGGCGATGTCATCAAAGGCCCCGGGGTCTTTGAGGTGCGAGTCGACCAGCGTCCCGAGGTGTCGACGGATCCGCTCGCAGGCGGCCAGCACCTCCGGCGGCTGCGGAATGTCACTCCAGGC
>CBFHSJ010000016.1:0-2119 GCA_965658485.1 Luminiphilus sp. | reverse complement strand
CGACCAGCGTCCCGAGGTGTCGACGGATCCGCTCGCAGGCGGCCAGCACCTCCGGCGGCTGCGGAATGTCACTCCAGGCGGGCTTAAGGATCAGGCGCAACACGTCGACCTGCACCGCAGAGCGTTCAAACAAGGTAAAGTCCTCGAAAACATCGACGGCCACGCCGCTCTGCAGCGGCGTCGAGAACACGGTGCGGCAAATAATGTCCGCCGTGAGGTGACTCATGGCGAGGTCGAGAGAGAACGCTTCGCCGGACGCGGCCTTTTCCTCCAGCGTCAGCAGGTGATCATCGACGGCCGCCTTCATCGCGCCAAAGGCATGGCTGATGCGCATGTGCGAGAAGGCGGGGTCAATCATCGCGCGCTGGCGTTTCCAGCGCTCGCCATCGGTGACAAAAATACTGTCGCCGATCAGGTGCTCCAGCGCACTGACCATCAGGTCACTCTTGGGGAACACGCCCTCTGCGTCGCGCATGATCTCGCGCACGGCGTCGGGCTCGTTGAAGAGCACCGTCGAGCGCCGGGAGTAACCCAGGTTACCGACGTCAAAGTGATAGGCAGCAGCGGGCAAGAGCTCCAGCAGATTGCCGTCCCCCTTCCACAGCACGCGGGCAAGGGCGACCACCGACCACAGCGACAGCGGCTTGGGTGGGATATAGGGCTCCGGTGCGCTCATCTCACAGTCCCGACTCGATCACTGCAGTATGGAGGGGGGATCTGATGGTGTCGACCCACACACTGTTCGAGTGGCTGGTCGGGCTGCACATTGCCACCGGCACAGTCGGGCTGATTGTGGTGTGGATTCCGATCGCCGGGAAAAAAGGTGGCGTACTGCATCGTCGCGCCGGCACCTTGTTCGTGCAGTCGATGATTGCCACCGGCTTCACCGCCGTTGCGATCAGCTTTACCACCTTGTCAGACCCCATCGGCACACATCCGCATTTAGCAACGCACCCGGTCTTTGCTGACCCACAAGCCATTTCCAATATCTTTGGCTGGATGATGCTGTACCTCGCCACGCTGACGGTTAATCTGGCGTGGCAGGGATGGCTGAGTCTTCGCAATGGCCGGAATCACTTGCGAAATCGCGTCTGGCACAACCTGCTGTCGCAGGTGCTCCTGAGCGTGGTCTCGACCAACTGCTTTGTGCGCGGCGTGATGGCTGAAGAGCCGATGATGATGGGCATCTCCATAGTCGGATTCGCCACGGTGGCAACCAATTTATGGTTCATCTTTAAGCCACAACCACTGCCCACAGACCGCATCAAGGAACACATCAAGTGCCTCGTCGGTGCCGGCATCTCGGTGTACACCGCATTTTTCGCTTTTGGAGCTGTACGATTCATTCCTGAGCTGGCACTGCAACCCGGTCTATGGGCAGTGCCGCTCATTGTTGGCCTGGCGTTGATCGTCTATCACCAGCGCGTCGTCACCCGGCCGCTGCGAAGCAAGTTGCGGCTCGCGTGAGCACCAAGCACGCCATTGTGATCGGCGCCGGAGCGGGTGGTTTGGCGGCCAGCATCGATCTCGCGCGCGCGGGCTTTCAGGTCACACTCATTGAGCGCGGAGACGCCCCGGGCGGCAAGATGCACACCCGCGCAGTAAATGACCGGGAGGTCGATGGCGGCCCTACCGTCCTGACCATGCGCTCAATCTTCGATCAACTGTTCGCCGATGCGGGCGCCTGTCTGAATGATCGACTGACACTGCTGGAGAGCCCGATCATCGCCCGCCACGCTTGGAGTCACGGCGGCGTGCTGGACTTATACCCCGACGCGCAGCGCTCCCGTCAATCGATTGAGGATTTCGCCGGCGCAGACGACGCTATGGGCTTTGACCGCTTCTACTCTCAGAGTGCGCGTATTCATCAAACGCTGTCTGAAACGTTTATGAACGCCTCAAAACCCGATCCGGTGACGCTGGTTGGTCGCGTTCTGCGTAAACACCACCCCAGCTCGCTGATGGCGGCCAAACCTTCGCCTAATTTGTGGCGGGCCTTGGGCGATTTTTTTTCTGATGAACGACTGCGGCAATTGTTTGCGCGCTATGCGACCTATGTTGGCTCTTCGCCACTCAGCACGCCCGCCACGCTAATGCTCATCGCGCACGTCGAGCTCGA
>CBFHSJ010000015.1:0-28089 GCA_965658485.1 Luminiphilus sp. | reverse complement strand
CAATCGCTGTGGAAGCGGGTCAGCGCCTTTGGCAGGATCGGCCCCTCGAGGCGCGCCGGGCGCCAGTTGCGGCCACCATCGACCGACACCTCAACTTTTTCCACGGTGCCGCGACCGCTCCAGGCCAAACCTGTGATGTCGTAATACCCCTGCTTCAACAATTTTTGCCCGCCGGAAGGTGCCGTGATCACCGACTTCGCCTCCTGAATAGAGGTGTACTGACGGTGTGTGCCATCGGGCATCAGATCCACGTAGTGCGCAACCTCGTCTTTGGTCGCCCAAGGTTTATCGCCCACTTCAAGTCGCCGCAGCCACTTCACCCACGACACGCCTTGCACACCGGGCACGACCAGCCGCAGGGGGTAGCCGTTTTCCGGGCGCAACATTTCGCCGTTTTGACCGTAGGCCACCAGCGCATCGTCCAATGCGTTCTCGAGATTGATGGTGCGCGTCATGCTGGAACCGTCGGCTCCTTCAGCCAGCAGCACGGTGGCGCGTTTGCGATCAAAGCCGGCACGCTCCAGTAGCAGGGAGACCGGCACGCCGGTGAATTCAGAGGCTGACAACATACCGTGGCTGTACTGCACAGTGGGCACCGCCACATTGCCCCACTCGAGTCCTGTATTGGCGCCACACTCGAGAAAATGAATGCGCGACACGCTGGGCATGCGAAGCAGGTCTTCCATGGTGAAGACTAATGGGGTCTCTACCAGCCCGTTGATCATCAGCCGGTGCCGTCGCGGATCGATGTCGACCCAGCCTTGATGATGGCGCTCGAAGTGCAAACCACTTGGGGTAATCATGCCGAACAGATTTTGCAGTGGCGTAAACGACACGCTGGACTGGTCAGTCCTGGTGAGGCCCGGACTCTGACGCCGGACAATGTTGGCCTCAAAAGGGGATGGCTGTCCGTAAGGGTTGGCCACCACCGGCTTACCCAAACTGCGCGTCCAGCTGGGCAGGTTGACGATATCGGGGTCGTCATCTGCCATCAGCGCAGGCGCCACCATGGATGCGGTCGCTGCCGCAAAAGCGCCTTGCAGCAGGCTGCGGCGGCCGAGATTAATCCCGTCTCGAGAGATATCCTCAACCAGATCTTTGGGCAAAAAGGATTCAGGCGCGGGTTGGAGCTGACCCTGCTCGGCGTCTGATGCCATCCTTCTCCTCCCCCGGAGTCTGTCTACGTTCACCTGCGTTTCTATGCGCGCGCAGGGATGTTTTGTTTCCGTTATTATTTTTTTATATAAGCATATAACTTAATGGTAAACTGCCTTTATCGCGGCAGCAAGCCTCGCGCTGAGTTTTTGCCAAGGGTCACGCCAGACCGTAAGGTGCGTTTGATAACGACTATGCCACCAGAGTGTAGCGTACCTGCGGCGCCGAAGGCGCGCGGGATGGGCCCACAACGGGCGCTGCCAAAGCAACATAGACACAAACACCATGAACAAAAGGTGGTTAAAAAAGCACCACCAAAACAGGGCGGCCGATAATGAATGCCCATGCCCAAATAGGAGAACCCCATGTCCCGATTGCTCATGCTGACCTTGGTCGCTTGTCTGACGCTGTCACCCGCCACCCGTGGCGCCGATGCCGAGGGCCCGGGAGTCGTTTTTCATTTGGACTCCGAAACCAGCATGAACCGCATGCTCGCTCAGGTGGCGCGACACTCTGCTTTTAACCCGGATATCGAAACGCGTGTCATCCTGATTGGGAATGGTGTCAAACCGGCTCTCGAAGGAGCTGAGGACGCCAATGGTGGGCAGTACAGCGCCCAAATGGAGCAGTTGATGGCGTCAGGCATCCGTATTTTCGCCTGCGAGGCGACACTCAACTACTACAACCTGACCGAGGACGACCTCGCCTTTGGCGTGGAAACCGTCCCGTCTGGGGTCGCCGCACTGGGAAAACTGCAGGCGCGTGAGGGTTGGGGTTACATCAAGCTCTAATGAAAGTCACATTGCTCATGCTCGGTTTTGCCGCACTGATTATCGGCGCGACCTCGATGCCGTTGCATGCCGCGCTTGACACGGAAGTCCGCGACGGCTCGCCTGTGCTGATCTACGTTTACAGTCCAGAATGTGGCGCCTGCCGCCACTTTGATGGCGAAGTCGGCGCCATCTACCCCAAGACCAGTGAATCACTTACGCTGCCAATGGAGCGAGTTTTAATCGATGACTGGCAAGCAAAGCGGCATCAGCTCGTCGAGTGCGCCTCAGCAGCGGTTATCGGCACGCCCACTTTTCTGCAGATTCAAAACTGCCAGGAATTGGATCGCATCACGGGTTACTCAGACGCGGAGCTCTTCTGGCTGGGGCTTCGGAGAATGATGAATCGCATTAATCCCAGCTAGAGCGAGGTGCTACGGCCCCATGTTCACCGAGGTTGGCGATCCTTCAAAGCGCAAATTGGTAGCAAGACTCTGTTGCCAGCTCACGAAAGCCAGCAGTCCCAGGCAGCGAAACAATCACATCTCGCTCATCTGGAGGATTTGGTGCACCGGACGCCCGGCGCGGGGGGCTCAGCTGCAGCACCCGCGAAGCACTGGGCGTTGCGCATCCATAGCTCGGCAATTTCGCCCTCGCACACCAATTGGGTATCGGCGATGTTACGGGTCTGGGTGACCACCTGGGCGAACTCATGTGCCATGCCGCGAATGACCTGATCGCTCTCTGGGTTCCCATACTCCCATGACTCGCCAGAGGGCGAGGTCAAGCGCAGCGCAGGCGGCTCCTCCGGCACTTCCATGCCACGCACCGTGAAAGACCAGCCAAAGGTATTCACACCCAGCACCACGATGTTGCGGATGCGATCATCCTCGCTGCGCTCGATACCGAGCTCATCAGCGATTGCCTGACCGTGTGCCCAGGTTTCCATCTGCCGTGCGGTAATCGATGAACGGGCACTCATGCTTGGCCCAACCCAGGCGACGCGATCAGAGGGGTCGGCTTGCTGGTAGGCCGCCGCGACCTCACGGAATCCGGTTTGCCACAGAGATACCAAATCCAGACCACCCTCGGGAAATTTTACGAGCTCTATGTCTGGCAGGGTTTTGCCCGCCATCATGGCCTCTACAGCAGGCTTGAGCTCTGCCTGAAAAGCATCGGGCGCCGTGAGCGCAAGGTTCGCCATGTGGTTCCAGAAATGCAGGTGGCGCATGATCGTCTCAAAGGTCCAGGACTTAAACCCCGTTGGATGACTGAAATCGCTGGTCTGTAGCGGCGCGATCAGCTGCTCCAATGCTTCTGACTCGGCTAAAAAATCACTCGCCTGTTGCATGATGACTCCTGAAATCGATTAGGTGATGCCTAAGACTTGCGCTGGCTGACGCCCGATTCACTCGCCTTCGGCCTCCTCGATCACCATGATGACATCTCCCGCCGCCATCTGCTGACCAACCTGCCCATTCAATTGCTGCACCACGCCGGACACCGGTGCCAAAATTTCATGCTGCATTTTCATGGCCTCAAACACGGCCAGTCGCTGGTCTTTTTCCACCGATTGATCAGCCTCGACTAACAGCGTGACGAGCTGACCGTGCATCGGGGCCTGAACCTTACCGCCTAGCGCGTCCTCTGCCGACTCCGGGGGAATGAGATCGGTGTTAATCAGCGTCACTTCCGACTGATCAGTCGCCAGCATCAGTGCAGCGAAATCACCCTGGTGATAACCCAGCACCACGCGCTGACCATCCAGCAAGAATGTGACGTTGTCTGTATCAAGCGTTAGCAATGTGACACTGTGCGACACCTCCATCAGCGTCACCGTAAACTGCTCTGCACTGTTTGAGGTGATGTCTGCGGTGAACGTAGCGTCCCCCACCTCGAAGTGGTGCCGTCTCGTCACCGGCCCGGTCGACACCCAACCTCGCAACTCTTCACTCACCGACAGCGCGCTGGCGAAATGCTGCTCCGCCGCCAGAATCTGCTGGAGCACGATGCCCGCCGCTAGGGTGCCCGTCGTCGGTTGCGCGGGAGCGAAGCCTTCCGGGTAGTGCTGATCAATGTAATCAGTGGTCGCTCCACCCTCGATAAAGTTCGGCTGATCCAACAACTCCAGTAAAAACGAGCGGTTATGGGTGACACCCGCCAGCGCGGTGCCCTGCAGAACGGAGCGCAGTTTCAGTCTCGCCGTTTCGCGGGTCTCTCCCCAAGCAATGATCTTGGCAACCATCGAATCATAAAAGGGCGAGATGGCGTCGCCACTCTCGATCCCTGAATCCACCCGGACGCCCTCTCCTGCGGGAACAGTGAACAGCGACACCGGACCCGCACTGGGCAAAAACGCTGCTGCCGGATCCTCCGCGCAGAGTCTCACCTCAATCGCATGGCCAAAAAGATCAATATCTTCCTGCGTGGCGGGCAACGGCTCGCCCTGAGCCACTCGGATCTGCCATTGCACAAGATCAAAGCCAGTGACGCATTCGGTCACCGGGTGCTCTACCTGCAGCCGGGTATTCATCTCCAAAAAATAAAACTCGCCACTGGCATCGAGCAGAAACTCTACCGTGCCCGCGCCTACATAATTCACCGCCCGCGCCGCCTCTACTGCAGCGGTGCCCATCGCTTCGCGCAGCTCCGGCGTCATGATGGGGCACGGGGATTCTTCTACGACCTTCTGGTGCCGCCGCTGCAGCGAGCAGTCGCGCTCACCCAGATGAATCACATTGCCATGAGTATCGGCAAACACCTGCACCTCGACGTGCCGCGCACCCTCAATCGCGCGCTCCAGAATCAGGTCACCGTTGCCAAAAGCACCTTCGGCCTCGGAACGCGCAAGCGCAATCGATTGCATTAGCTGCTCGGGGTCTGCCACACGCCGCATACCGCGACCGCCGCCCCCTGCCGCGGCCTTGATCATGACGGGCATGCCCATCGCTGTCGCCTCGCGACAGAGCGTTTCGTCGGACTGATCGTCGCCCTGATAACCCGGGATACAGGGTACCTTGGCCTCAAGCATCGCGCGCTTGGCGAGCGCTTTATCGCCCATGACTTCCACGGCCTGAGCCGGCGGGCCGATAAAGATGACGCCTGCCTCTGCACAAGCCGCCGCAAAACCGGTGTTCTCACTTAAAAAGCCATAGCCCGGGTGAATCGCATCAGCGCCCGTTGTGCGGGCCGCCTCCAGAATCGCCTCTCCCACTAGGTAAGACTCAGCTGCGGTGTTCCCCCCCAGCGGAACCGCTAAATCGGCGGTTCGCACATGCAGGGCATCGGCATCGGCATCAGAATAGACGGCAACCGTTTTGAGCCCCATCGCCTTGGCGGTGCGCATGACCCTTACCGCAATCTCACCACGGTTGGCCACCAGAACTGTCTGGATTGCTTTCATGTCTCGCTCTCCTGGTGCCAACTGGGCTTGCGCTTCTCAAGGAATGACGCCACGCCTTCCTTACCCTCTTCACCCTTCAAACAGTCCGTGAAGTTCTCCGCCGCGAAGCGCATCTTTCGCTCATCGGGCAGCGTCGGCAGTGTTCTGATCAGGGTTTTTGTGGCCGCCACCGCGCCGGGAGCACAGGCCAGCACATCGGCGCGGATCCGCGCCTCGGCAGCCTCAAGGCCGTCTGCGTCAGGCACCACCACATCTAAGATTCCAAGCGCCGCCGCCTGCTCTCCGGCAAAGCGGGCCGCACTCAACATGAGTCTCCGGCCTGTGGACTCACCGCACTTCTGCATCACGTAACGGGCAATTTGCGCTGGCGAAATGCCAATCCGTGTTTCAGAGAAAGCAAACTTGGCATCAGGGGTGCCGATCGTGACATCACAGCAGCAGGCAACCCCCAACCCCCCCGCCATCGCCGCACCCTCAATGACCGCAATAGTCACCATGGGCAAACGATCGAGGGTGTAGAGCAGACGCCCAATAGTCTCACTCATGGCGATCACTTCATCATTAGACGCAGTCGCCATGGTTTTGAACCCCTTGAGGTCGCCGCCTGCACAGAAGAAGCCGCCTCGACCACGAAGGGTTAGACCTCTGACCGAGCGGTCGTCCTGCAAGGCATCGCATATGCGCTGTAAGTCCGCGACGACCTCGTCGGTCAAGGGGTTGCGCCGCTCAGGTTGATTGAACCAAACGGTCAACCAGCCTTGATGCAGTTCACATTCGACAGAGTCGGTATGGGGTAGTGTTGTCATGATCACATCCTCGCCACGCCGAAGCTGTTGGGCGTGAGCGTCCGTCCGCGGCCCTCCAGTGCCGTTTCGAGACAAAAGGCGAGCACCTTACGGGTATCGCGCGGATCGATCACGCCGTGATCCAGCACGCGGCCAGAGGTATAGAACGCGTCTTCCTGCGCATCGAAGTGGGCGATGATCGCGGCTTCCTGCTCAGCCAACTGCTCCTCGGGAATCTCGATACCCTTGCGCGCGGCACCTGCTCGCGCGACCTCGCTCATTGTCTTGGCCGCGCTCTGCCCCGCCATCACGCCCGTGCGCGCACTGGGCCAGGCAAACAGAAAGTCAGGCTCATAAGCCCAGCCGCACATGCCGTAATTACCCGCACCAAAACTGGCGCCAATGTACAGCGTGATCTTTGGCACCCGCGCGGTACTGACCGCCTGAACCATTTTTGAGCCGTGCTTGATCATGCCCGCCTGCTCGTACTCGGTCCCCACCATATAGCCCGTGGTGTTCTGGAGGAAAATAATCGGCAAATCGGACTGATCGCATAGCTGAACAAACTGCGCGACCTTGGTCGCACCGTTCGGGTCGATCGGGCCATTGTTGCCAATCACCGCGCAAGCAATGCCGGTAATACTGACGTGGGCGCAGAGCGTGGAGGCACCGTAGCGTGGCTTGAATTCCTCGATTTCCGAGCCATCCACTACCCTCGCGAGCACCTCGCGGCAGTCATAAGGCACTTTGGGGTCCGTGGGTACAGCACCCGCCAGCTGCTCAGCCGGATATTGCGGGGGCTGATAGGCGCGACGTGGGACGGGCGTGGTCCGTCGATTCCAATCCAGCCGCTCAAACACCTCGCGCGCTTTCAGTAACCCGTGGGCATCATCCTCTACCAAGTACTCGACGACGCCCGAGACGCTGGCGTGCATCTCAGTGCCACCGAGCTCACGATCATTAGCGACCTCTCCGGTGGCCGCTTTCACCAGCGCCGCACCGCCCAGCGCCGCCATGCCATTTTCTTTCACACCGATGACGTAATCCGACATGCCCGGCATGTAGGCACCACCCGCCGTCGAACCACCGTGCAGCACAACCATGGTCGGCAAACCCATCGCCGACATCTGAGCGAGATTTTTAAAAACACCGCCAAAAACGGACCACAGCTCCGTCTGGTACTGCAAAAGATTTGCGCCCGCACTCTCGACACAGTGGATTAAGGGCAACTTCTGGCGCTTACAAATCTCTTGCAGAGAGAGATGAACCTCGCCCGTCTTGGCTGTCGCAGACCCCGCAGCAATACCCGAGTCATCGACCCAAATCATGCAGCGCACGCCGCCCACAAAACCAATGCCCACTAACACCGAGGCACCAGGGATACTCGCTTCTCTATCCGGGTTGTCGACCGCGAAATTGGCCAGCGTATGCAACCGAAGAAAAGGCATACCGGGGTCGAGTAGCCGGTGCAGACGATCGACGGGCAATAGCTGTCCACGCTTCTCGAAAGTCGCCCGGCGTTTGGCCGACGCTTCCGACGCCCGCGCCTCAAGCGAACGTAGTCGCTCGATGAAGGCCATCATGCTGGCCCGATTGGCCGCAAAGGCCTCTGAATTTGCATCTATCTGGGATGTCACGGCGACCATCTCAGTCCTCCAAAAGTTGGGCCGGTATGCTCACCGGCGTGTCCAATAGAATTTGTGCGTAGCCCTTTGCTTGAGGATCATTGCGAAGGCTTGCGACGCCGCCGCCACCCAGCGCGTGGTGCAAAACAAAATTCAGTGCAGGTAGCCCGGGTAACGCGTAGCGATCCATCTCCGGGCTCGCCATAAAGTGCGCAAAACGGCTCGCCACATAAGACTCTGTCAGCGCGGCCGCAATCCAAGGAAAGTATTCCCGCTTGCGCGCCATCACGCCAATGTTGGCTTTATCGCCTTTATCGCCTGAGCGTGCCCAAGCCAGACGTTCGAGCGGCACCTCGATCTGCTCGGCGCTCTCATCGGTGAGGGCTTCGATATCGATGGGTTCGGCTCCAGCGTCGGCTGACGTTTCCGTTGCCGCTACCGAATCTGAAAAAGACTGAGACTGGTCCGCAGTATGGATCTGTATATCAACGAGATCACGATCAGCAAGTATCGAGAACAGGCGGATGACTGGCGAGGACTTGGGGCGCGTGCCCGCGAAGGCGCAGAACCCTGCCGGGGCGCCCAATCCAACACCGGCGAGCTCTCTCATCAAGAGGTCCGTCGCGCGCCGATCAGCATGCCGGCAAGCGACCTTCACGGCGACTTCGCGGCTTCTGACATAACGGGCTGCCTCGCCCCAATGGCTTTCATCTCCGACCACTTCGACACACACATCCACATAATCCGGCGCACCCATCTTCGAAAGCTTACGCCGCGCGCGCTGGATCGCCTCATCCGCAAAAATACGAGCCTTCTCTGCGGCGCGCGCGCCCACATAAAAACCGATCATGCCTGCTCGCCAACCATCGGCCCAAGTCATCGAAGTTTTGTATTGAGCCGGCACACCGCGCCCCCTTGCGCCGGTAACTCTGACTCGATCGGCCTCCACCTGCTTAAGTGCAACCTGCGTGAAATCGCAGATCACGTCGGGTAGGTAATAAGCTGCAGGATCACCGATCTCGTAGAGCAATTGCTCACCGACCGTGCCAATGGTCACGCAGCCGCCCGTGCCCTTTGGCTTGGTCATCACAACTGCGCCATCTGCGGCAATCTCTGCGATCGGGTAACCGACCTCATGGAGGGTATCGGCAACTTCCTGCCAGTCCGTGTAGTTGCCGCCGGTCGCTTGAGGCCCACACTCGATCAAGTGTCCGGCGAGTGAGCCTGCGGCCAGTAAGTCCAGATCGTTGCGCTGCCACCCAAAGCGGTGGATACACGCACCCAGCGTCACCGCGCTGTCCACACAGCGACCAGTCACGACAATATCAGCGCCTTGATTCAACGCCTCCGCAATCGGAAACGCGCCGAGATATGCGTTAGCACTGGCTATCGCTTCGCGAGCTGGCGTGGGCTCGCCGGTGAATATCTCCGCGGGCTCTGAGTCCAACACCTGATCCAACTTGGGCATGAGGTCGTCGCCAGTGACCACTGCCACCTTGAGCGGCAGTCCTGCGTCCTCAATCAACTGCCTGATCGTGCGGCCACAGGCCTCGGGGTTCACGCCGCCCGCATTGCTTATGAGTTTGACGCCCGACTCGGCGATAGCCGCAAGATGAGGCGACACAATCGCGCTGACAAAATCGGTGGCGTAGCCTTTTTCAGGGTCCGCGGCTTTGGCGCGAGCCATGATCGACATGGTGATCTCAGCGAGATAATCAAACACGATGAAGTCGATGTCACCCTCAGCCAAAAACTGGGGGAGTGCGAGATCCGCTTCGCCCCAATAGCCCGTGGCACCGCCGATACGAATCATACTGCCCGCCCTTGCTTGCGCTAATTGATGTCTAAACCGCTTCTAAAATGATTTATACTCATTTAAAATGAGTTTCATTCATTATACGGGCGCTGCGCAATGCCGGCAACACCCCGCCACACTTCAAGGGCGCGTATTGAAGCCAAAGAATCGAGCATCCTCGACGCGGCCGAGCGCATCTTTGCCCAGGCCGGATTCGATGGCGCCAAGGTATCGGACATCGCGCGTGCAGCCTCTGTGGCCGAGGGTACGGTTTACCTCTATTACAAAAATAAGCAGGACCTGTTGGCCGGGGTGGTGGGCCGTTTCTGGACCCAGCTAACGCTCGGCGCCGAGGCAGCTATTGAGACCGAGGCACCGACGATAGAACAACTGGAACAGCTTGGTCGCTACCACCTTAACTCGATACTGGAACAATTTGAGGTGGTCTCACTGACCTATCGTGCTCGGCCACAGCTGGAGCAGGATCTCGACCAGGTGCGTGAGTACGTCAGAGTGTTTGATCGCATCATGCAGCGCGGCGTGGACCGGGGGGAACTCCCCAAGGACACGCCCATTGGGCAGTTGCGAGATGTGTTCTTTGGCACACTGGAATTTTCAGCGCGAACGCTGAAGCTAAGAGATCGTTCCTACGACAACTCCGTCGTGACGAATCTATTGTCGATTATGGTGGGCTCAACTGACGCTGCTATAGACGAACCTGAAGGCAAAGAGCCCAGCAATCAGGATCTGATGAATACACTGAAATCGATCCAGAACCAGCTGAAATCGGCTAGCGGCTCATAATCGATTGGTCCCGGATTCAAGTCCTACTGGGCCCACTATTTTATTGACTGTCCTTGCTGGTCAGGTCTTGGCAGCATGAGAGTCCGAGCGACGAGCCATATATTGGTCGGCACTAAGCACCAGAACTCAAAAAGGGGTCGAAAAAGGGTAATGAATCAACACCGTCGAAACCCAGACTTCGTTCTTCTGCAAAATCAGTCAAACCAAGATAATCGCGGATGGACTGGTGAACATGGGCTGGCGTAGGAATGACCCCCCATCGGTCATATTTGAGTGTGGCAGGATTAATTGGCTGCGCAAAATGAAGCTCGTCGGACAATCCGACCACCCTGTCACCCCATGCTGCTCCGCGCTCCATCACCAGATAGGAACCTATTGGCCAATGATCCTTACCGTTGCCGTCGTTATAGTGGTTAGTGCGCCCGAAGTCGGATCCCACTACCAGCAAAATCCGATCGGCGAGACCGGCCTTCTCTGCCTCGTCCCAAAAATAATCTAACGCGTCCGCCAAATGAGCTAAAAGCGCTTCGCTGATGGGGTCGTGCTCATTGTGAGAATCAAAACCACCGAGCGACAAATCGGCCGCTGAACCCAAGCCAGATTGGAACACCATAAGCGCACCCTGCATCTGCTGCTTAAGGTTACTCCGGAACTGATAGCCACCGGCAGCAATATCCACGCTGGGCATAATTTCGTCTTGGGCTGGAATCAGCGCAGCCAAGCGTTGCAAGCTATCGCGACTGGCGCGGGATTCTTCATACCTGAGCATACTCAAACGCTGTCTGACACTAAGCTGTGGCTGGGCCAGCAAACGATCAATATCCGCCTGAACGATAGCGTGAGATCTCGCAACATCGCTCGGGGTTCTGAGGGGCTCAAGGGTATTGGGATCTGCACCGGGCTGAACCAATACGGTCATATCGGACAGGTCGTCAAATCGGTTAAGGCTGATCAGGCCTGCTGTACGCGAGGTACCTCCGTAGATGGAGTAAGCGAGCGGCTGATCAGGCGATTGGGCGGCCGCAAACAAGGCAGACAAGGAGGGCTGACCCTCGGCGTTACTGCCTGTCCAGTTGAATAGTCGCCCTGTCTCGTGGGAATTCGTCTGCGCATCGACCCCATTAATCACTAACGTGTCCACACCAAAACGTTGAAACAATTGCGCATTATTAGCGATGGGCGCGTAGCTGATGTTGCCTACCCTGCCCGGTTCAGCAATGTCGGCCCATTGATTGATCTGTCTCTCTCCGGAAGTATTCACTTTGGGGTCACAGAATTGAGTAACGTCAGCGCCGCCATCCAATTGCAAGGTGACTAACAGCCTGCCCGCATATGCATTGTCAATTTCGCTACCCCAGAGGCGCATGGTCGACAACCCTGCGCCGGCGGAAACACCCGCAACCGCTGCCCGCAAAAATTGGCGGCGACCAACGCCTACCGCGCTGCCCTTTCTAAGATGCCTAGTCATGCAGATACCCCCAACTGGTCAACAACGCATGCACCAGCGCCGTCCAGCCCCGCATCATGCCGTGTCCATCCTGATGGGCCTGCTGATTGGTTTGCTGATCTGGGAAAAGCATCCAGGTGTTGCAGTGATCGTCATCACCGTTAAACCACGAGCCACGTTGGGCAGCTTCGGCGGCGGAGGCGGTCACAGTCGCCATCATCGAAGTAATTTCTTCATCGGACGGCGGTCGGTGCGTCGCTTTCCACAGCAAATCCGCAATCTGCGCTTTCATCGCTTGAGCTGCGGCGGTTTGATCGATGTTGTCGGTTGCAACTAGCGCAATCTCCGCAAGCATAGCGTCGTTGACATGGTTCTCAAGCATTTGCGTGCCCAGAAACAGGCGGACTTCGTAATCCCTCGGGGTCAGGTCGAAGGAGAACTCTACCCAAGCGTTTTCGTGCAGAACCCAACCAATGCCCTCCTCAAACTGTCCCCTCGGGCCACTGGATCCATCGCGGTGCCAGTACTCAATCTTAAAATCCGGTTGACTGGGTATTTGATCAGCTCGAATGCGTTTGACCAAACTACCACCGGACCAGATTTCTACTTTTTGTATCACCAGATCGGCATTGGTTCCCTCACCATCGACGCTGTCATAGGAACTTTGTGTGATGTCGGATATTCGCAGACGTGTTGGTCCGGAGACTGTCGATGCCGGCACGGTTACCCCATGCAACGCCACTTTGGAGCGATCCACTACCTTCCCAGGGAGAACGGCCTGAACCGTTGCCAGCTCGCCGGGAGTGGTGCTGCGGTCTACATGGGTGAAGATGCGCCGCTCTTTTCGGGGGCGCTGAAAATCCTCAACCACCACCTGACAAGCAAGCTCTGTTGCCATAACCTCAGTCACATTAGACATAAGGGGAGTCATCTCACGATTTCGAGCGGTAACACCCGCGCCGTCAATGCCCCCGTAGAAACCTTTGAAGCGTGCACGTCTGCCAGTCAACGCGGTATTCAGGTCATAAAAGTGTGCACCCGGGTTTTGACGCCAAGTACGCCCAAAAATGGCCCGATTTTTGACGTCGAGCTCCTCAGGCGTCAGTAGGCGCCCACCACCAACATTAGCCAATTCTATCCATCGCGCCTCAGCCAGAGCCGGATCGGTCACCTCTGAGTGGCGGTACCAACGAGACATCACCATATCGGCGAAAAGTAATTTTGCGTTGTATCCTGAGGCCTCGAAGCGGCCAGCAATCTCGCCAATTTCAGCTTCCTGCGCAGTGAAGGCGCTCAGCTGCTGCTGGTACTCTGGCGCATTGGGATTTCCCGGCAATACCAGCGGATCCGCACCATAAATAGCGGGCCACCAAAACCTGACGGTTGCCGCAGCGAACCGCGTATCCTCAACAATCTTCCGGCCCAACCACTGAAGTGTATCTCCACCCGGCGCGATATCCGGTGCCGCGTCTCCCTCAAGGCCGGGCGGGCGCACGTCGCGATACCAAGTATCTCCGTCTTGATACAAGGTTGAGCCGGGTTCTCCGCCATACCACTCTGGAAACTTGTAAGAGTTCGCCAATGAATCCTGGCCGCCATACTGATCCAGATATTCTCCCAAGTCGCCAAAACTCTGGTAGGCGCCGGCTACGGGATCCAGTCGCTCATGACACACAGTACAAGCGCTGTTATTCATCGTGGGATTATTGGTATCGGCGAGAGCCGCCGGATCAGTTGTTCTCGGCGCCGACTTCTCAATATCGACTCCAAGAAAGTGGAAATAAGTCCACCTTGCACGCGCACGGTTGCGGTTTGTATCCGTTGAGGGGTAACGCGCCAACCACGCCTGTGAACTAAGAATACCAGCGTGAGGAACCTGAAAATAATCACTGAAGTTCGAAACCCAGTAGTTCTCATCCAGGGAGTGATACTCGTCTATAGGGACATACCCGTCGTTATAGCCGGGCCTAAAAACGGTAAACTCGCTACGATCATAGAAGCCACGCTCGTCGGCAAAGTCATGACTCAATCCCGAGTCAGCTCGATAAGCTAAATCGGTGAAAGCATTCACCATGGTGTAATCTGCGGTGAGAATTTTGCCGTAATGCAGGTCATTCATGATGACGTGAGCAATGAGCTCCAGCGGTTCTTGGCTAATAGCCCACTTCACCTCCTGTTGGACATCGCCTCTTCTCAGGTAGGGTTTCTGATGGAAATCTTGGTACTCCTCAGGCCGCTCCTCGGGAAGCTTCGACGCCAACCCAGTGAGCTCTGGATAACGCCCGTTGACGTCAATGTTAAAATCCAATCCGTTCAATAGACCCTGAACGAGCAAGCGGTCATCGGCACCCCTGACAATAAAGTCTCGGAATCCTTTGCCTTCCATCAGGCCGAGGACCTGCTGACGCAAACCGCTATCGGATTTTTTAGCTTCGGACAAAGCCTCATCACTCGGGACAGCTCCGGCAAGCAGCAGTGATGCGCGCCTTAAGGTGATCTCGCGATCCTCTGCGGCCGTGCCCCGCCAAAAATCAGCGCCGCTGTCGCCACTCGTCGGCAATGACCCCAAGAGAGCGAGGTAAGTTTCGAGTGCCTTGTATAGTGGGCTAGAGGGTGAGAGAACTGCGCCGCCACCATGGCTCTCTTGTCCCACGACTTTTGCAAGAATCCATTGACTATCGACGGGCTGGGCTACCGTCTCTCGAGTTTTAGTCAAATCAGCTTGCGTTGCGTTAATTCCGTATGCAGCTGCCAGTGCGGCAAATTCCGCTGAACCACTGAAGCCATCAATTACTTGGCCTCTGCTAGAGCCTCGCTGCAGTACCCCTAGCCAACCTTGTTTGCCATCAAAATCCGAATTTCTGTTGAAAAAGGCCCGGTAAAGGGTTTCGACAAATTCGTCGTCGCTCGTGTTTCGATCCAGATACTCCCTAGAGAGAAAAAATGCTTCAGCAACGTCTGCACCAGACAAGGTGCCGCCCAGAAGCGCATTGACCCATCCGTCGAGGCCAGCCTGATCAGATTCGCGGCCCAGCACCAGCGCATAGAAGCGCTCAACAAAAGCAATGACCTCGGCGTTGATCTCTCCGCTGCCCGTTTCCGTTAAGCCTAAAAGCGCCAAAAAAGTGTCGTGATTACGCTCCGCATCGGGGCCAAGTACGAGACGAGCACCCGCTTGTGGCGCCACGCCCCCATCTTTGTGACAAACGAGACACTGACCCTGCACTCCCTTATCGACATCGGTCAGATAGTAGTCTCGCGCTGCACCAACGTCGGCCAGGGCTGAGGCAGACAGCGATACTGCTGCGAACCCGGCAGAAACTGCCGCCCTAAGTGCGAGCGCAATAATTGTGCTGCACCTCAATAAGCGGGACTTTGAAAACCGCATAGAACCTCTCCTTGCCCTTTTTGCGGGAGCTGATCCTCTCTCCGCTGAGGCTACTAGTTTTTGGCAGCCTCATTAGGACGAGCGATGTCGAAATTTTTTTAAAAAATATTGGTCAGATGCAACTGAAACCCTATTTGCCCGCAATACCATGTGCTTGCCAAACCCCTGCCGAATAGCAGGCGTAGAAATTACTTCGGCTAGTTGAATGCAACCACCCTATTTCCGATATTTTTCTTGGGCTTATGGTCAGTACAATTCGCCATCAGTCCGTGACACACAGCCGACCCCTTATGAGAATCTGACCGCAATGTGGGGGGTACCCCGCATACCCCCTTTTGGGATCAAAATGCTCAGACATTTCGCTCCAAAAAATTTTTAAGTTCTATCAAAGCTTCTCCACCGTAGGCTCGTAATGAGCGTAGAAGCATTCGGGGCGAGTTGGGTTTTAGGTTGAGAACATTGTTTGTAACTCTTAAATTTACGCCGCCCGAGACGTTTTCATAGAGCCATACGGCTCAAAATAAGATTGGATTGCTTCAAATCGAAAATCAACATCCGGATAAGACCCTACGAGTCTTCACCTTAGGGTGGCTGGATCGGGGTCCCCCAAATCCTCATAGTCGGTTGGTCGTAGGTTCAAGTACTACTGGGCCACCATTTTATTGACTGTCCTTGCTGGTCGCATCCTCAACATATTATTCCGAGGACATGGATAACATTTTTGGAGCGAAGGAGTTTTCCCTGCAGGCACCACCCAAGACGTTGCCTCTTTTCGCTGAAAGGAATCCAGCTCAACAACAGTCAATCAGAAAGAAAGCCACTTGGGAATTCGCTGGTGCAGAGTTGCTCGTTCTAGGTTTCGAAGGTGAGCAAAAAAGATCTACGAGACCAGCGGCGCGAGTACTAACCGTAGACACAACCGATCCGTTATTCCGCATACTGATATACAGTCTCACCAGCGAATACGGTCTCGATGACGTAGGCGTCAGAAATCGCATAACGGGGTATCTCAAACAGGTTTTGACTAAGTACAACAAGGTCTGCCCGCTTACCCACTTTTATTGAACCCTGAACATCATCGAGTCCCATCGTGTACGCACCGTTGATGGTGTAGGCACGAATCATTGTTTCCAAATCGACCGCTTCGTCGGGGTTGAGCGGTGCTCCGGTATTCGCCCACGGGTCTTGCCGAGTGATTCCAACCTCAATGGCGAGCAATGGATTCATGTCTGTCACAAAATAGTCGCTCGATCCGTTGACTCTGCCCCCAGCACGGTGCACCGAACCAATACGGTACATCTCCGCCGTGCGCCGCTCCCCGATGGCAGGGATATCCAGCTTGATCGCATTTTGGTCGTAGTATGCCCACAACGGCTGGAATGTTGCGCCAACGTTGTATTCACCGAAACGAGGAATATCCTCGTCACTGATTAATTGTAGATGCGTCATGTGATGTCGATTACCTGTCTCGCCGTTAGCCGCCCGAGCCGCCTCATAGCCATTTAGTGCGATCCGAACACCTGCATCCCCAATGGCGTGAACATGAATCTGCAAACCCATCGCATCAAATTCGGTAAAGTATTGATTGACCTGCTCCTGAGAATAGAAGCGCGGCCCTACTCCGTGCTCATCGCCCTCGTAAGGCTCGAGTAAGGCACCCGTAAACGACTCAATTACACCGTCCATGTATATTTTCACGGAGTCCACATTTAGATCTGGCCTGCGCCATTGATCACGCGATAACAAGAAGGCATAGATTTCATCGTCGAATACCCCGGGCTGCCAATTGATAGTTGACAGAGACGCTAGCGCTCGCACTTTGAGTTCTCCCTGATCGGACAGGGTGACCAGCGGCTCTAATAGCTCTGCGTCCAAGCCAGGCTCGATGACGGCAGTCACACCAAGGGAGTGCACCATTCGCAACGATGCGCGAATACTGTCCAGACGATGTGCCATGGTCATCTCAGGTAGCTGCTCCTTCACCAGCAGCATCGCCGAGTCATGCAGCGCGCCCGTAGGTTCACCAGAGACGGGATCAATGACCACCACCCCATCGGCACCCGGGTCCGTCTCGGCCGTTATACCGATTAACTCAATCGCGCGGCTATTCACCCAAGCCGAGTGACCAAAACTAGACGATAGGTAAATGGGACGGTCAGGGAACAGTTCGTCCAAGATCGCTTTGTCAGGCTCCGACTTTGGCCATAAGTGATCTAACCAACCCGACCCGATAACCCATTGCTCCTCACCGAAGCCCTCCAATGCCTGACACTCGACCAACTTTTCAGTGACGAGCACGACACTTTCCAAGTTGGACAGATCACATTCCGTGTCCGTCGCCACGCCAATCAGTACATGCGCGTGAGAGTCATGAAAGCCGGGAAGCACCATTTTGCCTGCGAGGTCCGTGACAATGGTGTTCTCTCCGATCCAGCTATCGAGTGTTGCCGCATCGCCTGCATACACGATGCTTCCTCCGCGGACCGCTAGCGCCTCCACCCATGGTTGCGACGGCTCTACCGTATAGATATGGCCATTGAGAAAGACTCTGTCTGCAGGCTCCACTGCAGCCTGCTCGCATCCATTGAGCACTGCGCCCAGACAAAGGCATATCGAAAAAAGACTGAGCCGAAGCATTATTAAAACCCCTGTAAAGTCAGGTTTAAGAGCAATCTAAGGAGCTCACAACGTTCATCAACCCCAGCACATCTGCGAAGTGTGCAACCTCGCCAGGACTATAACAGCTAGCGAACCGGACGCCCTATCGTTGTAAGCGATCACAAGGTTTTCTCGTTTAGGCAGAGTAGATAGGCTGAAAACCATCTTCCCGAACCTTTTGATAGCAGATAATCCCTGAAGCAGATAATCCCTAGGCTGCGATGAGCTATTTGCAGCGCCCCGACAGACCACAAAATTGTTGTCATGATTGGTGCAGGCACGTTGGGTCGGCGAATCGCTTGGCACAGCGCATACATGGGCAAGCGAGTCATGGTGTACTTATTTTGAGCGCCGTTTTCGAACCTAGAGCATCCAGCGTGCTAACCCCAGCTACGATTTCCCGCATGAAATAGTCCCCCGCTGACGTTTGTAGTACCGTTGCCGCACCCGCTGAAGGACACCGATATGACCGATTTTGACAACCTGATCTACGAAAAACCTGAGGCGGGCATCGCTCGTATCTGGCTCAACCGTCCCGAAGCACGAAATGCCCAAGATACCCACCTCCTCTACGAATTGAACGAAGCTTTCGACATCGCCATGGGCGATAGCGAGGTGAAGGTGGTAATACTGGCCGCTAAGGGCCCACACTTTTCAGCCGGCCACGACCTGCGGGATATCGACAGCCGCGGCAGCGAACACAAACGGGTTGGCACCTGGAGTGACGATAAATGGGAAGGCTCGGAAGCTTATTACTGCCGAGAAAAGGAAATCTATGAAGGTTTTTGCCGCCGCTGGCGGGATTTGGCCAAACCCACTATCGCATCTGTGCACGGTAAATCCATTGCCGGCGGGTTAATGCTGATCTGGCCCTGTGACTTTGTCATTGCCAGCGACGATGCCACCTTTCAGGACAACACCATGTACATGGGTATACCCGGCGTAGAGTACTTTGCCCACGTTTGGGAACTGGGCATCCGCAAGGCCAAGGAGTTCCTTCTCACCGGTCAGCCCATCACTGCCGAGGAGGCACAGGCTGCGGGCATGGTGAACCGGGTTGTCCCACGAGACGAGTTAGAGGAGAAAACCCTTGCTTTCGCTCGAACGCTGTCTGACAAACCGTCGTTTGCCTTAAAACTCGGCAAAGACGCGATAAACGCGGCTTTTCACGCCCAAGGCTTTGAGAACGTGCAGCGCAGTGCATTCAACGCCCATCATCTGGCCCACACACATTACCGCTTGCACCAGGACGGCTCGTTCATAGACAGGGAGTTCATGCGCAATTTTCAATCGAAGAAGAAATCAGACTGAAGCCGACCTGATGTTGAGCAACATCCAGATATACCCCTGACTGGCGTCGCGCACCTCACTGACCCGTATACCAACTCGCTTGGGTTTCCAGCACTGTTCGATCCAAAGACGCCACATACCGAAGCTTCTCCGCCGCTTGTGGCAAGTGATAACGATAGAAAAACTGACACGCCGCGACCTTACCCTCGTAGAAATCGGCATCGGCTTGCGCGCCTTTTTGCAACGCTTCATCAGCAATCAACGCCTGACGCAGCCACAGCCATGCGATGACAACGTGCCCGAAGGCGTCCAGAAATGGGGTAGCACTGGAGAGGCGAGCGACCGTATCGGCTTCCTGATTCACGGTCTCGACGGTCTGCTTGGTCAGCTGCCAAACATTGGAAAGCGCCTCCCCCATTGCCGCCAGAAGCTCGCTACCTGCGGCAGCCTCCAGCGCCGGCTGCATTTCCTCTTCGAAGATGGCCAGTGTCGCACCACCCGCCAGATTCACCTTTCGGCCCAAGAGGTCGAGGCCGTGAATGCCATGGCTACCCTCGTGAATCGGATTCAAGCGGTTATCCCGATACAAGCGCTCCACTGGGTACTCCCGGGTGTACCCGTAGCCACCCAAAATCTGGATCGCGTGCTTATTAGCCTCGAGGGTGTATTCCGAGGGCCAGGATTTGGCGATTGGGGTCAGAAGCTCAAGCAGCAAGGTGAGCCGCTGTGACGCCTGCGGGTCATCTGAAATGAGCTGCTGATCTACCAACTGCGAGCAATAGGTGAGCAGCGCGATGCTGCCCTCCACCGCCACTTTCTGCTCCATCAACAACCTGCGGATATCTGCGTGCTCAATGATGGGGAGCATAGGGCTATTGGGGTCTTTATCGCCTGGATGCCGCCCCTGGGGTCGGTTGCGGGCATAATCGAGCGAATAAAGATAGCCACCCAAGCCCGACATCGTAGCCAACATGCCGACGCCGATCCGCGCCTCATTCATCATGTGGAACATGTTCTTGAGGCCTTCGTTTTCCTCCCCCACAAGATAACCAAGGCAGTCACCGCCCTCGCCGAAGTTGAGCAGCGTGTTAGTGGTGCCCCGCTGTCCCATCTTGTGGTTTAGGCCCGCGAGCGCAATGTTGTTGCGCTCGCCCAGCGAGCCATCCTCCTCGACGCGGATTTTGGGCACGAGAAATAGCGAGATGCCCTTCACACCCGGGGGCGCGTCCGGAATCCGGGCCAGCACCATGTGCACAATGTTCTCGGAAATATCCTGCTCACCACCTGAGATCCACATCTTGGTCCCAGTCAGCTTGTAACTCCCATCTCCAACCGGCTCTGCCATACAGCGGATATCCGACAGTGACGAGCCTGCATGGGGTTCAGACAGGCACATGGTGCCAAACCAACGACCCTCGACGAGAGGCGGCAAGTAACGCTCGCGGAGCGCTTCGCTGCCGCAGACCTGCAACATGTGGGCATTGGAGGCAGTCAGGAATACGTAGCCAACAGCCGGCGCATTGGCCGCCTGAAAAATACCCTGCATGAAGTTGGCGACCATCACAGGCAATTGCATGCCACCCAGGTCGTGATCAAAGGTCGCAGTGGGCAGGCCGGCCTTAACAAAAGTCTTAAGACAGGCCTTGAGTGAATCGGGCGTGATGGCCTGCCCGTCCTTGAAGATGGGTTCGTTCTCGTCATGCTCCGCGGCGCAAGGCAGGAACTCTTCCTCTGCCATGTTTTGGCACAAATCGAGTATAGCCGTCACACTCTCACGATCATGCTCACAGTAGCGATCGCTGGCGAGTAGCGAAGCCAAGTCAAACATTTCATCGAGATAAAAGTCGACGTCGCGTCGATTGACGATCATAGACATAGGGTGCCTCAGCGCTGCCTGACATCAAGGTGAAAGCGGACCCTACAAGAGCACCGTGTCAGGAGCAACGACTGGAGCTGATAGGGGGCATTCGCCACTTGGATATCGCAGGTCTTGCCCGCGCTCAATGCCGCCAAAATCGTCAGAGGGAAGCCTGAGATTGAACAGATGCGAAGCGCGCGGTCGCGCCGCACCTCATGAGATCAGTCGTTGTTTCGACCGGTGCTCTGACGTGGTCCCACGAGTTCGGGGCGGATCGGGGTGACGTTCTCGGCCTCAAGCGCTTTACGGATACGCTTGCCAACGCGGCCCTGTTTAACCCAGACGTAATCGTGTCTCGGTTCGTGTCCAGAGAAGCCCATGACATGTTCAGTCAAAATAGCCGTAACATCGTTTAGGTCCATCTTGGCGCAGGCTCGCAACAGGCGGTGAGCCGCGTTATCGATGAAGTCGAAGTCAAAGGATTCTTCCTCTGCGCGCATAATCATCGGGTGTCCAGTACCCGTCACCGAGGTACCGAGCAATAGTTCTTCGTGAAGCTTTTCACCCGGACGCAGACCGATGTATTCGAGATCGATGTGCTCACCGACCATATTGTCTCGCTCAATATCGTGGCCACTCAAGCGGATCATTCGCTCTGCCAGCTCAACGATCCGTACAGGCTCGCCCATGTCCAGCACAAAGACATCGCCTCCAGTACCCAGCGCACCGGCCTGCAGCACTAGCTGCGCCGCCTCACGGATACTCATAAAGTAGCGAGATACCTCAGGATGGGTCACCGTGACCGGGCCACCGGCACTGATTTGCTCGCGGAACAGCGGCACAACAGAGCCCGAGGAACCTAGAACGTTACCAAAGCGCACAATACAAAAGCGGGTTTGGGTTTCGATTTGGGAGAGGCCTTGCAGAATGAGTTCCGCAAACCGCTTGGACGCACCCATAACATTGGTCGGCCGCACCGCTTTGTCAGTTGAGACCAACACAAAGGTATCGACACCGGCTCGATGCGCCGCCCAGGCCGCACTCCAGGTGCCGTGGACATTATTGGCCACACCTTCCGCAACGTTGTATTCCACCATCGGCACGTGCTTATAAGCCGCAGCGTGATAAACCGTGTCCACCGAAAAGGTACGAAAAATCGATTCAAGCCGCTGCTCATCTCGTACGCTACCCAACAGTGTCACAACAGGGAAACGCAGGCCCTGCCGTTGGCACAGATTCTTGATCTCACGATCTACGCTGTAGAGTGCAAACTCTGAAATATCGAGGAGGATCAGCTCCCGGGGCGATGAGGACAAAATCTGACGGCACAGTTCGGATCCAATACTGCCTCCCGCCCCCGTCACCATCACGACCTTGTCAGTGATGCAGCGATCGATCAGCTCTGGGTGTGGTGGAACCGGCTCACGGCCCAATAGATCATCCAGATCCACGTCCTGTATCTGGTTCACGATAGCGTTGCCGGAAATCAGCTCGCTGATCTTCGGGATGGTCCGCACTCTGACAGGAAAACCGACTAACGAGTTGATAATGGCCCGACGACGCTCCTGAGACGCCGAGGGAATCGCCAGCAACACCTGACGCACCGCATGCTCTTCCACCAAATTGGTCAGATCGTCCGCGCCCAACACCGGACGGCCATTGATCACCGTCTCGTGCAGGTTGGGGTTATCGTCAATAAAAGCCACCACGCGGTAATCCGTGCCATGATTGAGCGCATTCAGCAACTGCCGACCTGACTCACCCGCACCATAAATAATGACCCGCCTCGCGTCTATCCGAGTAGTCGCCTGAAGCCAGCCCCGCGAGATCAGGCGCAATCCGCCGATACCCACAAACAGCAAGAGCCAATAAACCAGCGCCGCTGCGGCGGGCAATGTTGACTCGGTAAAGAAGATGGCGGCACCCAGCGCCACGGTCGAAAAGCTGACGGCTTTGACCAAATCCCACGTCGCCTGTTGACCCATGTAACGGATAACAGACAGGTAGAGGCCCTGCATACTGAAAATGACGGCGGAGCCGATCAGCAATAAGGCAACAGTCAGTGGGGCCAGCGAGTCCCTTATGCCGGCGCCTTCTGCCCCGCCAATGGCGGCGGCACCGTAGAGGGCGCCGAGCACGACCAGTAAATCGAGGACTAACCATCCCGAGAAACGAAAAGTCGAGGGGAGTGAGCGTTGGGCAAAAAGCCAGATGACAGTGGAGACCGAATGAGCGCTCATCGCGCGCACCCGCGATGCCATCTTCTTGACCATACTCACCTTAACCACGCAACCGAATCCACAGAGGATTCAGTCGGTTACTGATAAAACGCCAGTCTAAGCCCCAAGGTGCGCATACACCACAGCCGCGACCGGTGGAATGGCTGATAAAAGTACCAGAAGCGGCGGGAATACAGTGCTATTAACTGCCGTCACTGCCAGCGGAAATTGCCAGATTACCTGCATACCCAGTAACCCCAGCGTAATGGGTAATGGACTGCCAACCTGCGCAGTCAGGCGCTGATAAGCGTGATCGCGGTGAGCAATGTGTGGCGGTTCACCCGCGAGGATTCTGATACAAAGCGTGAGTCCCGTATCGATCAGAAACGGCATCATCAAAATGAGCCATGCCAACCCCATTGAGAGATCCGTCAGGAGCGCCATCAATCCCATCAGTGCCAGTAAAAATCCGAGAGGGATCGCACCCGCATCTCCCATAAAGAGTCTCGCCGGAGGCCAGTTAAACCAAAGCAGTGGTGCCCAACAGGCAAACAGCATGGCAGACAGCCATGCCAACTGCGTATTGGGGACCGTTCCGAAGGTGGCGATCAGTCCCATTCCCATCGCCACGCACAGCGCCTGCGTGGAGGCCAAGCCATCGGCACCATCCATGAAGTTCACCAGATTGATGCACCAGGCCACGGCCACGCCAGCCATCGCCAACAGGGCGATATTCACCGACCGGGCTGGTAGCAGGAGCCAACAGAGCAGAAGCCCTGCAGCGAGATAACACAATAGGCGCAATCCGCTGGGTAAACCCCGCCGATCATCTAGCAAGCCGATAGCGGTGAGCCCGAGCGTGATGAGGGCTACGGCTTGTGCTCCGGGAAAGGTCATGGTGGTGTAAAGCGCGCCTGTAAGCACCAGTATTGGTGCGATGCCGCCACTGACTACGGTCGGCGTAGTATGCAGGCTGCGTGAATTGGGCTGGTCAACCAAGCCCCATTGCGGGGCCACGCGGACAAATGCCCACAAACCGAGGCTGACTAATAACGCCATGACGATGAGCATCATCATAAACGCCCTGTCTGGCTAGCAGCAAAAGATTCGAGCGTCACAGAAGGCTGCCAACCCGTGACAACGGGAGCCTCACCGGTCCAATAATCCGCACTGAGGCTGCGCCAGTGAGTTCCAGCCTCATTGCCCTCCCTCCAATCAAGTGCTGTGCCTGCGAGACGGCACAGCCACTGTGGCATCACGCCCCATTTGACTCCTTGAGACAGTGCGCGCGAGATCCTCTTGGCATCATAGACAGCTCCGTCAGTAACCGAGAGGATTTTTTCCCCCGTCGGTGCTCCTGACTCACCCAATGCACAGCTAATCAGCAATGCCACCAGATCCCCGCGAGCCACCATACTCCGGCGTCCCACTGAAGGCAGGAGCCAGGGCCACCAGCGCAGCACGCTTTTCACTGTTTTTAGGTTTGCGGTGAGCTCGACGTCATACACAAGCCCCGGGCGTAACACTGTCAACTGGCAGTGACTCCCGGCAAGCATCGAACCCAGGCTCTGCTCGGCGCGCCACTTAGACGCTGCATACCGCTCCTTTGGCTCGGGGTATTGATGCACCGGGTCTCCGGCCGAAGGTGCATCTAAGGGGACCACGTTCAGCGAGCTCATATAGATAAAGTGCGCTACACCCGCATCCACGGCGCGCCGCGCGAGATCAGAAGTGGCTTCAACGTTAAGGCGCTGATAATCGCGCTCGTCTGCACGGCGATGCGCCAAACCTGCGCAATGAATGACTGCAGACACGCCGTCAAACGCGCCACCCGGCAGATGATCGCCGCTGCCCATATCCCATTGCGCCCAGTCCACGTGCGACGTTTCGTTCGTCGCATCCATAGCACGCGCCAGTACTCGCAGCGGCTGGCCCCGCTGGTCAAGCGCCGCGCGGAGCGCGGCGCCCACATAACCTGTGGCGCCCGTCAGTAATATCAAGGCGCACAGCTCCGCTTGGCATTATTGAAGCCGGATGACACTGCGGTTCTTCTCTACTGTCGCAGACCCAATGCCCTGCACCGCCGCCAGCTCATCAATGTGCTCGAACGGGCCATGCGCCTCCCGGTACTCGACGATGCGATGCGCCTTCGCGAGACCCACGCCCTGCAAGCTCTCCGCCAATACTTCGGCGCTGGCGAGGTTGATGTTAACGGGCGCTGATGCCCAGCTGGCAAAGGGACTCAAACCCACTAACAAAGTACAGATCGCCAGCATTTTCGCCGCCAATCCAAACAGTCTTCCCCCGCCGGCATGAGTGGGTCGGTAAACGGTATTTCGTGTCGGTGCTATGAGCGTTGAATTCATGGTGTTTTCTCCATCAGTCAATTGCAGATCCCCACGTGAGTGGGCTCTGATCAACTATGGGTCGCGCCGTGGGCTCGAGACAGATCACTGAACGCTGAGCATCTCCTTCGGGTGTAAATCATGGCTGCCCACCGCGGGCTCTCACAGACACCCGGCAAACTAGACACTGGCGAGCGCACCCAGTGAGGCGCGAATATCTGCTACGGTTTTTGCCGGATCATCAGAGCCCGTGATAGACCGTCCTACGACCAAATGCGTCGCACCGTCTGCAACCGCCCTCTCGGGGGTCACGATACGGCGCTGGTCACCCGCCTCGTCGCCGGCTAGCCGTATACCGGGCGTCACCAGCAAAAACCCGTCGCGCCGCCTGGTCGAGAGGACGGCTGCCTCGGCAGCTGAGCAGACTACGCCATCAAGCCCGGCCGACTCTGCCAGCGCTGCCAGCTGGCAAACGCGATCGATAGGTTCGTCGTCGCAACCGAGCTCAGCCAGATCATCCCGGTCCATGCTGGTCAGCACAGTCACCCCGACCAGCAGAGGGGGGCACGATAAGTCATTCAGCGCCTCTCTCGCTGCACGCATCATTCTTGATCCACCTGACGCATGGACATTGACCATCCACACACCCAACTCAGCAGCCGCCTTGACCGCCTTGGCCACCGTAGTCGGAATATCGTGAAACTTCAGATCAAGGAAAATATCGAAACCCAGATGCTGCAGTGAGCGCACCATGTCGGGCCCTGCAAGCGTAAACAGCTGCTTGCCGACCTTGAGGCGCACTGTGGCCGGGTCGAGCCGCGTCGCCAAATCCAAGGCGGCCTCCGGAGAATCGTAGTCGAGGGCAACGATCAAATTACTGCCCGCATCAGCCATGGGATTGCTCCAGTGCGCCACCGCGGTAGTGAATGGAATCCCAATGGCGACAACCGGGGCAGCGCCAGTGACGGGCCTTGCCCGTGAATCCACAGTGACCGCATTGATAACCCTCCGCGGCACTGGTGAGACGATCAAACACCTCGCGTTCGGGTAGCGCGGCATCAGCCTGCAGCCCTTGCAACACCAATGACGCCGCCACAGATACCGATGGATGAGTGGCCAATGTCTCGCGCAGGAACGCCTTGGCTGCGTCTCGACCTCGTTGCTTTTCCAGCTCGCCGGCGAGCGCCAACGCCAGCAGGGAGGAGGACTGTAGCGCGTAATACTCTTCCAGTGCCGCGAGATACTGCGACCCGTCATCCTGTGCAGCACAGATATCGCCCAGGAGTGTGAGCAGTTCGGGGGTGCAGTTGCGACCGCTGCCCATGATCACTCTGAAGTGCGCCAACGCGGCCTCGGGATCTCCCGCTGAGAGCCTCAGCTTGGCCAAACTCATCCGCGCGCGGAGATCCTGATCCTGGTCTCTCAGCGCGTCTTCATAGAACTCACCTGCAGTCGTGACGTCACCGGATTCCAGCGCGGCATCCCCCTGCTCACAAAGGTAATGTCCCCTCAGTTGCTGAGCGGGTTGGCCCTGACCGGTTGTCGACTGACCGCCCTCCCCAGCTTGCGCAATCAGCTGGTCAGCAATCTCTGTCGCCGCGACCCAGTCCCGCTGTGCTTCATGCACATCCAGCAAATGGCACTGCGCTGTCGCGCTGAATTCAGTCGACTGCACGGCCAGATCAGAGAGCAGCTGCTCAGCGCGGTCATAAAGGCCCGCTGCAATGAAATCCCTAGCTAACTCGAGATGGGATTGGTGCAACTGCACCGCCGTCAGCTGCGGGCGTTTAAGCAGATTTTGGTGAATTCTGATCGCCCGGTCGACCTCGCCTCGCTTGCGCAATACGCTGCCCAAAGCGATATGTGTGTCGAGTGTGTCCTCGTTCACCGCCAACGCCTCAGTGAAGGCATCCACCGCATCGTCTTCTTCGCCGTCAAGCAAAAAATTGAAGCCCCGGTAGTACTGTGAGGGAAGTTGTGCCCGCTCGGCACCGTCCATGCGCAGTCCGCCGCGTCCCAGCGTCCAGCCTGCAGCAACCGCGAGCACGAGTAGCACCAGCAGCAGTGCGTTATTGAGAATCAAGCCCGCTTCCTTTCTCAGCGGCAGCCAGCAGCCGATCCCGCTGTTTGCGCAGTCGGCGGATCGTTGCAGAGCGCCTAAGTGCCAACAGCGTCCCAGTACCTAAACCTATGACGACGCCGACAGCCAACGCCGCCAAAATCCAAATCGCCACTGGTTGTGCGGGCAATTGCACCAAAAGAAGGTCGAGGGGGATTGTCTCGGTATTCTGAAGAGAGAAGAGTCCGCCGGCCGCAACAGCGCCAACCGCAAGCAGCAGCGTCAGCCCCTGTCTCAACCATCGCATAGTCAGAAGCCGGACTTAACTGCCTGATTAACCCGGTCGCGCAACTCTTTTCCCGGCTTGAAGTGCGGCACATGCTTACCGCGCAACGCCACGGTGTCGCCGGTTCGGGGATTGCGACCCTGGCGAGGCTCACGATAGTGCAAAGAGAAACTGCCAAAACCTCTGATCTCGATGCGCTCAC
>CBFHSJ010000014.1:0-28757 GCA_965658485.1 Luminiphilus sp. | reverse complement strand
GTCAGCTTTGTCACCCGCAACGGCACCAATAAGGCCGTTGATAATGTGAGCTTCTCAGTCGAGCAGCGTCAGATCACCGCCATCATTGGCGAGAGCGGCTCGGGCAAATCGGTCTCCTGTTACGCCATGTTGGGCTTGGTACCCAGCCCACCTGGGCGCATTGATGGTGGCAGCGCACACTTTCAGGGTCAGGATCTGCTCGCGCGCTCAGAAGCGGAGCTGCGCGCCATTCGCGGGCGCGACATCACCATGATCTTTCAGGACCCCATGACCTGTCTGAACCCGTTTATGAAAATTGGCGATCAGCTGATTGAGCCCCTCACCCTGCACCAGAGTCTGGCCAAAGGCCCGGCGCGCGAGCGGGCAATGGCGCTGCTTGATGAGGTTGGCATCCGCGACCCGCAGGCAGCAATGAGTGCATTCCCCCACGAATTCTCTGGCGGCATGCGCCAAAGAGTGATGATCGCGATGGCGCTCATTAACGAGCCCAAGTTATTGATTGCTGATGAGCCGACCACCGCGCTGGACGTGACGATCCAAGCGCAGATTCTCAAGCTCATTGCGGCGCTACAGACCAAGCGCGATATCGGTGTTTTATTTATCAGCCACGACCTTGCGGTGGTCTCTGATATCGCGGATCAAATCGTGGTCATGGAGAAAGGCAAGGTCGTTGAAAGCGGCCAGCCGAAAGCGATTTTTGACAACCCACAGCATCCTTACACACAGAAACTGTTGGCGGCGATCCCCAGCGGGCAAAAGGCAGCCGATACGTTGGCGCCGGACCCGCTGATCCGAATAGAGCATCTTCGTACCTGGTTTACCCCCACCGCAGGTGCCGAGCCGGTCAAGGCGGTGGATGATGTTTCCCTGGAGATTCACCGCGGTGAGGTGCTGGGGTTAGTGGGTGAATCTGGTAGCGGTAAATCAACGCTCGGGCGTTCGATTCTGCGACTGGTGCGGATGACTGGCGGTCAGATCAGCTTCGATGGCATTGAGCTGTCGGCACTAGAAGGCAGATCGCTCAAGCAGTTCCGCCACCGCATGCAGATGATCTTTCAAGACCCGTATGCGTCGCTCAACCCGCGCATGACAGTGTATGACACGCTAGCCGAACCCTTGTTACTGCATGGTCTGGTCACTAAAGCGGGGCTAGAACAAGCGATTCGCGAGCTCATGGACAACGTAGGTCTAGCACGCGCGTTTGTGCGCAAGTATCCGCACGAGTTCTCGGGCGGGCAGCGCCAACGGATCGCCATTGGCCGCGCGCTCGCGACACGACCTGAGTTTATTGTGGCTGACGAGCCGGTCTCGGCGCTCGACGTGACCATTCAGGCACAGATTCTTGATCTGCTCGCTGACCTCACCAAGGAATATGGGCTGACCATGCTGTTTATCTCGCATGACCTGGCGGTGATTCGCCAAATCGCCGACCGCATTGCGGTGATGTACCACGGCAAGCTGGTGGAAGAAGGCTCCACCGCACAGGTCTTTGACTCGCCGCGCGAGGACTACACCCGCTCGCTACTCGCAGCCATTCCCGGCGCCAACGCTGCCTAAATCGCGGAGGGCGGGGCTCTGTAGCCACCGCCCATCACTCTTGAATCCCTGAGAGGTGAACTCTGGCATTTTGCAGGCGGCATCGACCACCGCGTCGTAAGCTGAGCCGACGAATACGCCCGCGCGGATTAACTCAGCAACCACCAGTAGCCAATAGCCCCCAAGACAATGCCCTTACCCCAAGCCCACCACAACGCCTGATACGGGGTGATGCCCAGTCGGGCGATCCATTGCTCGGTTTGGCGTTGATGCCACGTAAAGAAGCCCATGAATCCCCCTTGTTATGTTCTCAATCTGTGCGCGGCGGCCTACAGCCCGAATCGATACCGACCTCGGACCATCACCATCGCGCCCATCAACGCAGCTAGCAGCCACAGCCAGCGATCATCGATGGGTACCGGCAGAACTGGCTTGGCAGTGCCCAGCGTTGCCGTGGCTGTCTCGTCGGGTAGCTCGTTGCTGCGCAGCGTGACGCTATTGATCGCCTCGCTACCGAAGGCCTGCATTACGGTGACATCCACGGTAAGACTCCCCTCGGCACCCGCCGCGATATCAGCGAGGCTCCATGTGACGGTGGCCCCATCGCTGCTGATCGTGCCACCACCACTCGCCGCGGTGGCCTCAAGCCCTGCCGGCAACGTATCGACCACCGTCACGCCCGTCAGCGGCGCGTTGCCACTGTTGCGATAGGACACCGTGAAGGTCGCGCTATCACCCACGGTAACTGAACTGCGATTCACCGATTTTGCCAGTAGCAATATCGGCACATCGACCACATCGACTACGGCGTTGTCGGAATCGGGCAGACCGGTGTCAGCCCTGATCTCAGCGGTGTTATTTAACCGGGTTCCAGAGGCAACATTGGTCGCCACATCAACCCTGAAGGTAGCCTGTCCGGTGGCTCCCTTCGCCAGATTACCGACCGACCACTCCACCATGCCATTTTGAAGCTGGCCGCTCCCGGTTACCGCGTTAAAACTGGTACCGCTAGGCAAGGACGCTTTCACCACTGTACCGGTGGTATCGATATTGCCGGTGTTCGCCCAGTTCACGGTGTACTGCACAGAGGTACCCGGTTGGTGCGTGGGCTGGTCAGGTACGATGGTCACGTCGAGTACTGTCGAGGCGTTTTCTAGGGTTTGCCAGTTGCCGATATCGGTATCACGGGTCAGATCCGTCACCTGAACGAGGTTATTCAGCACTGCTGGTACGCCATTGGGGTCGGTAGACACCGTCAACTCGATGCGGCTAACGTCATTGGCCTGTAGGTTGCCCAGCGACCAGAGCAATGTCTGCCCCAACACCGTGTCTGGCGCGGGTTGCGCCGACTTATAGGTGGTGCCTACAGGGAGCTGATCGGTCAAAGTAATGTCCCGAGCAATCAAATTGCCCACGTTTGCTACCGAAATGGAGTAGTCGAGATCCTCTCCCGCCGTGATGATCGGGTCACCCCGCTTAATCACCTCAATGTCCGACTCCCCCAACACCACTGTCGTGACGGAAGAACTCTTGGGTGCCGCATTGGTCGCAATAATGTTGGCCTTAGACACTAGCCGAGAGTTAACAGGGATATCCGCATCCATTCGCACGGCAAACTGCAGAGTAATCGGCCCGGTGGGAGGCAGGCTCGATGTCGACCAGACCGCCTGCCCGTTTTCAAAACGGCCTCCTGCGTCTATCGAAACCGGCGTGGTATTGGGCGGTATCGTGGCGGTGAGCACCGCATTGAGTGCATTGGCATTGCCGATATTGTGGGTGATCACGGTGTAAATGAGATCGAAATCTCCTACCACCGAGCCACGGTTGACCCGGTAATCGAGCTCGAAAACGGGCTGGCCGGTCACAGGTAAGGTCAGAGAATCAGTGACCTCAGGGAGGTTCCCACCGTTGTTAGGTTTCGCGCCGGTAACGGTGACTGAATTCAGCAGCGAGTCGCCATCAACCAGTGTCGTGGCGGCATCGGCCGTGACGTGATACACCGCCTGCTCACCGGGTGCGAGGCTGGCCAGCGTCCAGGTTACCGTACCGCCGGTGGCGTCACCGCTGTGCGTGCCACCGCCTGTGGCGCTGGTGAAGGTCGTCGCGGCCGGCAGCGTATCGACAACCTGCACGTTGACCGCGCTGTCGGAACCTTCATTGCGCACCGTGATGTCATAGGTAACGCTGTCGCCCGCGCCAATCGCAGCAATAGAGGATGCTTTATCAACCGCTAATACGGCACTGCTTAAGACGGTCACGTCCCAGGTGTTACTGCGAGTGGTGCCCGTCGTCGTGCTGGAGATCGTGGCGGCGTTGTGAATGATCGTGCCCTCGCGCAAGTCATCGCCAACCTGAGTTTTGATGACAATCGCACCGCTGGCGCCGGCTGGCACCGAGCCCAGGTCCCAGCTCAGGGTTTGTCCGTTGATCGTGTCGGGTGTCGGCAGGCTCTCAATAAAACTCACCTCAGGTGGCAGCACGTCAACAATCTGTGTCGAGACTGCCTCGACGCTCCCAGTGTTCTCGTAAGCTAACTGGTAAACCACCTCGTCGCCGGGCTGATTACTGGCGGAGATGCCAGAACTGGCAAAGCTGCTATCGCCAGTTTTAGTCAAGGTCAGCACCGCATTACGGACAAATACCTCTGCTTCATCTGTCAGCGGCAGCGGCAGCTCTGTCGCGGTGAGACTGGCGCGATTAATCAGCGAATAGCCGTTGTCGAGATTGGCGTCGGCCTGAACCGTCACCTGCAACACCGCGACCTGCTTGGCGGGCAGCGTGCTCGCCGTCCAAGTGATGGTATTGCCCTGCGCAGCGTAGTTGCCGCTGGCATCCACCAGCGTCAGGCCAGGGGGCAAGGTATCGGTAAGTACGAGATTGTTGGCGGTATCACTGCCAATGTTGGCCAGTTCAAGGCTGAAGATCACCACATCGCCGGCAATCACCGCATCGCCGGTATCCGCCCGCTTGGTCAACTCCAGCACTGGCCCGCTGGAAACGACCGGTGGCTTGCCCTTGAACTCAGACGGAATAGACTGGTTGGGGTCAGTCGTCGGTGACAGCGTAGCCGTATTGGGGAGCGAGGTGCCGTTGGGCACCACCGCGTCGACCTTCACCACAACCTGCACCGAGTTGGATGCGCCGGCTGCCAGCGCCGGCAAGTTGTTCCAGACGATGGTTCCCACTTGCTGCGTATCTGGTGCGCCGCCCTGCGTGGCGCTGACGAAGCTCACATAATCAGACAACGGGTCTTCGATCCGCAGCGTATCGCTCGTCTTGGTGCCGGTGTTCTGATAGGTAATGGTGTAGCTGAACTCCTCGCCCGGCGACACCGACTTGGCCGAGGCCGATTTCGTCATCGATAACACCGGCTCGCCGGTCACCAGAATCTGAACCTCATTCGATACCGCGCCGCCCACGCCGGGCATGGTGGTGGTGAGGTTGGCGCTGTTGATCAACTGCGTGCCCTCGAGCAGATCCTTCGCAATACTCGCCGTGACAGAAAGTGTGATGGGCACACCAACTTCTAGCGTGGGAATCGACCAGGTCACCGTCTGATTGGAGACCGCCCCCGACGTGCTGTTGGCGTCGATGGTCAGTTGCGGAGGCAGATGATCCGATACGGTCACATTGGTCGCGTCTGCGTTGCCGCGGTTCTCGACCGTCACATAAAACGTCACGCTGTCACTGGCCGCACCACTGGCGGTGGTGGGGCTGAACAGCGTGGTTTTACTCGCCGACTTGACCACGCTGAATACCGGTGACGAGTTGATCACCGTGATCACTTCGTTACTCAGCTGACTAGCGGTCTCGTTGGATTTCAGTCCCGCCAGGGCAGTCAAACGCGTGCCGTCGGCCACGACGCTGTCGATCACGGCATCAAAGGTGATCTGTCCGGGTATGACGCCCTCTTTCAGCGTGCCAACATCCCATACCAGAAGCCCGGCGGCCACATTCGAGCGTGTGGTGTCGATGGGGTAGTTAGCGCTACCGGTGACGTAAGTCGTGTGGTCAGGAAGCAGCTCGGCTAACAGCACGCCGGTGGCCACGCCGCCACTTTTCTCGACATCGACAACATAGTGGAGCGTATCGCCGGGCGAGGCCGTGCCGATCGCCCGTGGCGGTAGCACACCCTCGTGCTCTTCAATCGTAAAGCTCGGCTTTTGTGTCAGCGTAACGGTCGCTGAGGCAACATCCGCGTCTTTTGTGGATTCGATTCTTGCCAGATTATCAACGTTAACCGCCGGCACATACTGGCCATTGGCGGGCACTTGAACGGTAATGAGCTTAGTACCTGAAGCACCCGCTTTTAGGGTGCCGAGATCCCAGCTCACTAGTCCATTAGCGTCTGCCGTTTTCTGGCCCGACGCGCTGATAAAGGTGAATGCCGCAGGCAATTGGTCAACCAACGCAGTGTTCTCGGCATCGCCCTTGCCATCGTTGCGGTAGTGCAAGGTGAAGGTGACCGTATCGCCTGGATAGGCTGTGGTGGGCTGCGCGGTTTTCTCGACCACCAGCTCGGGCGCCTGACGCACGTCGGATACTGCCTTTGCCGACTGCTGCGGGGCCTCATTGGTATTCACGAAGGCTTGGTTGGTCAGCGTATCGCCCACCTGTGCGCTGGGCGTATTCACGTTGAGGGTAATCGTATTGCTCTTGCCCGGGTTCAGGTTGGGCAACTGCCAAGTGAGCGTTGCTCCCCCATTACTGGTCGACGTTGGACTGGGGTTGGCCGCATTGAGCGTCGTGTTACCTGGCAGGCTGTCAGTCACCGTAATGCCCGTGAGCGGCACCTTGCCGGTATTGGTATAGGTCAGCTCGTAACGGAGCACCTCACCGGGCACGATTTGCCCCTGATTGGCCGGCCGTTTTTTAGTCAGTTTCACCGCAGCTTCTGTGATGTGGTGTGTGACCTGCGCGGTCTCTAGCGAACTGCCGTAGCGCGCAACGCCGGTGTTGGTCAGCTCCGTGCCCAGCGCAAGGTTTTGCGCCACTCGCGCGCGCACGTGATACTGCCGCTGACCCGACTGCAAAGCCGTAACGGGCCATCGGACAAACTGCCGGCCATCGGCCAATGTCGTAACGGTATACCCCGCATCCACACTGCCCTCAAACGTGAGACCCAGTGGCAGTTCATCGCCCACCTCAAGGTCAGTCACGCCCTGCAGCGTGTCGAGCTGTGCAGTCAGTGTGTAATCGATCACCGCGCCCGGGAACACCGGGTCAGACGGAGGCGGTGTAGCCGTTTTAGTGAGCGTGACCGTGGCAGGCAGGTTGTAATACACCCGAGCCGGCGCGCTCACATGGTTGTAATCAATATTGTTCGTGGTGTTGGTGGCTTCGACCTGATTGTCGATCACCGCGCCGTCCGGCACGCCAGTGCCATCCACTTTGAGAGTCAGCAAATAGGTGCCCGAGCGTCCGCCAGCAGGAATATCGGCAATGGTGCGCGACAGCGTGGTCTGGTCCCCACTCAACGTCCAGGACTGACTGGTATTGGCGTAGATCAGCGCCGAGGGCAACACATCGGTCAGGATGACGCCACCCGAAGTGGCCAGGTTGCCGGTGTTTTCAACCCACACTTGATAGGTCACATCGGTACCATCACCAACATAATCTTTGGTGGGGTCCTGCAGCACTTTATGCGCCACAAGATCCACGACACCGTTCACGTTAATAACTGTTTGGGCAGACGCTTGTAGCGGGCTCGGCAAGTTGGTCGCGTTCAGCGTCGCGGTATTGGCGGCCTTGCCGGGCAGCGCATCGACGTTTACATCAACTGCATAAGACACGGTACCGGTAACGCCCGGCTCCACTTTCCCTAGGGCCCAGGTGAGCGTGTGATCATTACCGTTGTATACCGCGCTCCCGTAACTCCCTGCTACTGGCGTCACCGAATCGGGCAAATAATCGATGATCTGAGCGTTTAGCGCCGCCGCAGAGCCGATATTGTCGAAGCCGATACTGAAGTGAACGCGGTCGCCGGGGCTGGCGTTGGGCCGATCTCCTATTTTTGTAACTGTAAAGTCGGGCTCGGGTTGGACAATGATATTGGCGGGCAGACTGGTCGCGTTGCCGCCCGTCCAGGTGACGCTCGCCTGATTGTCAAAGTCAACCGCGCCCAGAGTCGGATCAATTTGGCCACTGATGATGACCGTGGAGCTGTCACCCGCCGCCAGCGTCCCGATATTCCACGTTGCGGTGCGGTTGATGGCGTTCCAACTGTTACTGGTACCGCCCTGTAATACCGGCGTACCAATGATCTCGCTGGGGATCGCGTCGGTGATGACAACGTTGCTGGCATCACCAAAACCCACATTGGCGTAATGAATTTCGTAGCGGGCAATCGAACCTGCGGGCAAGCGGAGACCCGTGTCGGTCGGGCCATTGATTGTCTTTTCAATAACAATCGCGGGATCGCGATGCACAGTAATGGTAATGCTATTGCTGTCCCTGCTCTGCCCACTACCTGTGACGTTAGCAGCGTTCAGTACATCTCCGGCGTAACCATCATTCGCGACGCGAACTGACACGATGAATTGCCGCTGTTCCTGCGGGTCCAGCGAGGCCAGTGTCCAACTGACCGTGCCCGAATTGCCCACTGCCGGGGTCGACGCAGCCCCCGGCGCAGACTCGAACAGCAAATGAGCGTTGAGCTGGTCAGTGATGGTCAGCCCATTGGCCGTGGCGTCACCTGCATTGACCACTGTGATTTTGTAGGACAGCACTTCACCGGGCACAAAGTCCGACGTATTGCCGTTTAATGACTTGGCAATGCCGAGCTTGGGCGCGGTCGTAGGCTTCACCGCGGGAGGCGGTTTTCCCTGGTCAGGCACTGGAGTCGGATTGCCAGTGCAAGAGGTTTTGCCGTTCTGCGCAGTGGTGGTATAGGTAAAACTCGGCGTCAAATCACCCGCTGCGAATCCCGAGAATGGGAACGTGGTTGTCAGCCGCGGAGCGCTTCCCTTCACCAACCTGCCGCCACTGGGGCTACCTGTTACTGATATCGAACCCTGAATAGACGCCTTAATGTTGCTGACAGTGCATGGCTGACCGGTACCCGCAATACCGAACGTTGCCGTTAGCGTGAACGCCTCGCCCGGCCCTATGTTCTCGGGGGTTGTCGAATAAGTGATGCTACCAACATAGGTGTTAGAGGCCAGCACGCCGGCGCTGAATGCCGTTGCAGTGCTCACGACAACGGCCATCAACAGAACTCGCACTCGGTGGCACAGTTTTTTCATACGCAACTTCTTCAAAAGCGACATCATGGTAATCAGGCGTCCATTCCTTTCATTGTTCTGCTCCGGCGCTGCTCACGGCGCTGACCCTTCCAGGGCCAACACCGATACATGCTCGGCCGACGCTATCCTCAGACAAATCAGTATGATTTTTCAAGCACACCGAGCGTCAATAGCCGACTTATCACGCTAAGTCTAGCTCGCGGCATCCAGCAGATGTGTGCAGAAAATGACAAAGTGCAGGCCAGGTCCGCCAGGCGCTGTTACCCCCAGTGGCAACCCATCTCTGGCGGGTTAACGAAGGAGACAGATCGTTGGGGGCTCGCTTACAGGGTAAAACCAGAGTCCAGCGTGACTAATTGCCCGGTCACGTAGTCGGAACCCGTGATCAGCGACAAAATCGTGTCCGCCACATCGTCGGGCGTGACCACATGGCCCAAGGGTGTCTGATCCGCGAACATCTTTTTCAGGCCCTCGTACTGCTCGGCATCGCCCCCACCCCATGTATTGAAAGCCCAGTCGCCATCAATCAAGCCCGGTAGCACCGCGTTAACGCGGATCTTTTTCTTGCCCAGTGTTTTGGCGAGGGTGCGGGTCAAGCTGTTCATGCCCGCCTTGGAGGCGCAGTAGGCGATCGAGCTGCCGTTGGCGGTCATGCTCGCAATACTCGAAGTCATAATGATTTCACCGCCACCGACAGCCTCGATGTGCGGCGCCGCTTCCCGCGACATCATGAAGGCCCCGATCAGGTTCACCCGCAACGTGCGAAGCCAGACGTCTTCACTGAGTGCATCGAGTTGATCGTGGGGGATAAAGGTCGTGGTGCCCGCGTTGTTCACCAATGCATCGAGCTGTCCGAATTGCTCGAGGGTCGCGGCAACCAGCCGTTTGCAATCGGCCTCCTCCGAAACATCTGCCTGCACCGCGAGCGCTTGCCCGCCTGCAGCCGTGATCTGCGTGACGACGGCTTCCGCCGCCTCGGCGGAGCGGCTGTAGTTCACCACCACCCGCGCGCCCATCTCGGCAAGTTTGGTCGCCAATGCGGCGCCCACACCTGAACTGGCGCCGGTAATCACCACTACTCGTTCTGCTACATCCATCCTCACCACTCTCCGACAGAATTATTTAATCCGAGGCAGTGTATCGGCTGGGACACGTTCCGCCACCTGTCTCGTGGCCTGCATTGCTGGCCAATCAGTGAAACGCGAGGTGGCTCACACCACCACCTCGTGTCGTTTGTGACTTAGGACAACTGCAGCGGCAGTGAGCGCAGGCGTTGCCCCGTGGCTTTATACACCGCATTAGCTACGGCGGGCGCGATGGGTGGGAGCCCCGGCTCGCCAACACCCGTGGGCTTGGTGCCACTGTCGATGATAATGACCTCGATCTCGGGAGACTCATCCATGCGCAGCATCGGATAGTCATGGAAGTTACTCTCCTTGATCGCACCGCCCTCTAGGCTCAGTCCGCCATACAACGCAGCCGTCAGGCCGTAAATCACGCCGCCTTCTATTTGCGAGCGCACGATGTCGGGGTTCACCGCCTGACCACAGTCGAGCACGCAGGTGACCCTGTGCACGCGGATCTTACCGTTCTCGACAGAGACTTCAGCAATTTCGGCCACATCAGTACGGAACGAATGGTGTGCCGCAAATCCCAGGTGATGACCCGCCGGCGGGTTCATTTTGGCCATGTGCTCGCCCGCCACGCGGATGACATTGTTGAGCCGTGGCGAGTTCTGCGTATTTTGCAATCGAAACGCCACCTCATCCATGCCAGCGGCCTGAGACAACTCGTCAATCATCGACTCTTTGGCAAACGCCGTGTAGGAGTGGCCCACGGCGCGCCAGAATGTCATCGGCAGTTCATGGTCCACCGTCAAGTGAGTCACCCGCGTATTGGGGTGATCGTAGTCTTCAAACAACCCCTCGGTACTCGACTCATCGGTCGCAAATTTCTCGAAGTACCACTCACTCAAATTAGCGACGCCTTCGACCATGCCGTCGCCCATCCAGGAGTAGAGAGCCGGCAACAACGAACGGAAGGTATCGGGGGAAATATCGGCACCGGCACGCGCGGCGTCCCAAGCGATCAGGTTGCCGCCACTATCGACGCCCGCCTTGATGCGCATGAGTGAGGCGGGCCGGAAGGGTCCCTGTTGGATGTCGTCCTCACGCGTCCAGACCAACTGGATCGGCTTGCCGGTTGTTTTGGCGATCTCGGTCGCTTCGACAATATGCGACGGTGTGCCGCGCCGGCCGAAGCCGCCACCGAGGTAAGTCTGATGAAAGCGTACGTTCTCAGCGGGGATATCTGCCACGCGTGAGACCAGCCCGGGCACGGCTGACGGGAACTGGATACCCGTCCAGACATCCGCCTCATCGCCCTGAATACTGACTACTGCATTTACGGGTTCCATGGGAGAATGCGATAACAGCGGTGCCCAATATTCGGCTTCATGGGTCGTTGAGGCAGACTGCAGTGCCACTTCAATGTCACCCTCGCTTGGGCCTTCCACGCCGTTACCTGTATCGAGTGCTGCCGCATAATCGCGTCGTAATGTAGCGGTATCAACAGCCTCCAATGGCAGTGACTCCCACTGCACATCGACCTTGGCCGCGGCCTGCTTGGCCTGCCAGAAGCTTTCGGCGACCACCGCCACCCCGGTACCGATCTCAAAGATATCGGTGACACCGGGCATGCTTTTGGCGCTCGCGGCATTCACTGACAGTGCTCTGGCCCGGGCTACCGGTGCACGCACGACGACCGCGTAATGCATACCGGGCACGTCAACGTCGATGCCAAACTGAGCCGTGCCAGTCGACTTGGCGATCGCATCAACCCGACGGGTTTCCTGACCGATGTATCGGAACTCCGATGCGGGCTTCAGCGGCGCGTCCGCCTCAATGGTGAGCGATTGTGCGGTCGCAATAAAATCGGCATAGGGGTAACGCGCCTTACCCGCCACCACATAACCGTTATCAGTAGTGAGTGACGAGGTCACTACGCCGAGGTCTTTCGCTGCGGCCTCGAGAAACAGCACCCGCGTATTGGCGCCGACCTGTCGCAGTTGCAAATAGTGAGCATGTATTGACGAGCTACCCCCCGTCCCCTGCATGCCGAAGTCGGGGTTCACATAGTCCTCGTGCGCCCCGGCAAGACGGATTTCCATATCGAGCGGGTTTACATCGAGCTCTTCACCAACCAAGGTTGCCAGGCCAGTGGTGACGCCCTGCCCCATCTCGGAGCGGGCGGTATAAAAGCGAATGGTGTTGTCGGGGAGTATCTGCAAGAAGGCGTTCGGAGTCCACGCTCCTTCGGTGCTCGCGATTGGCAGGGGCGCCGGCGCGCTGGAGCAACCTGTAATGGCAAAGCCGACCACTAGACCACCACCGGTGACAGCACTGGTTTGCAGGAAGCGACGACGCGAGACATTGACCGTGTTCATGCTCTGCCCTCCGTCTGCGCCATGGCATCGTAGGCCAAGGCATTCTCACTTACTGACTGGATCGCGCGCTTGATACGGGGGTAGCAGCCGCAGCGGCAAATGTTGCCCGCCATTGCGGCGTCGATCTCGTCACTGCTGGGGTTGGGTTTGGCATCAAGGAGCGCCGCCGCTGCCATGATCTGGCCCGACTGGCAGTAACCACATTGGGGCACTGCGTGCTCGTGCCAGGCCGCCTGCAACGGGTGCAAATCCTCTGGCGTGCCCAGGCCCTCGATAGTCGTGATCGCCTTGTTAGCCACCGCCGCAATTGGCGTGACACAGGTTTTCAGGGCCGCGCCATCCACATGCATGGTGCAAGCACCGCACAAACCGGCGCCACAACCAAACTTAGAGCCCTTAAGCTTAAAGTGGTCACGCACCACCCATAAAAGCGGCGTGCTGGGGTCGACATCGGCTTGAACAGTCTCGCCGTTGAGCGTGAAGTGAATCATCCGCTAAGTCTCCATGTGATTACGCAACTATACGGCGCCACATGAGGTTGCGGATCGGCGCAAAACGGTGAAAACGCGGTCTATGCGTGGTCAAAAGTCTATCCGAACCGCTCTAGAGCGGCTCAGATGGGAGAATTTTAACGAACGTCTGCAGTGATCGCGGGCTCGGACTTACTCGGGGTCAGCGACTTTCAGCAACTGCTTGCCGAGGTTTTTGCCCGTAAACAAGCGCTGCAAGGTGGTGGGGATGTTCTCAAACCCTTCCTGCATGTCGACCTGGTACTTGAGTTTGCCTTCACCAATCCAGCCCAGCAGGTCTTTGATCGCCTCACCTGCACGGGGCAGATAATCGAGTACGATAAAGCCCTCCATGCGGCTGCGCATGATGACCAAGTTCATGATGTTGGTGGGGCCAGGCTGAGGCGTGGTCGCGTTGTAGTTGGCGATACCACCGCACATCACAACGCGTGAGCGCAGATTCAAGTGATTGAGCGCCGCTTCAAGAGTGTCGCCACCGACATTGTCGAAGAACACATTCCATTTCTCGGGGCAGGCCTCGGCAATCTGCTGATCAAGGTTGCCTTGCTTATAGTCAATGGCGTGATCAAAACCGGCCTCTTCGGTGAGCCAGGCACACTTTTCAGGACCACCCGCAATACCGACCACGCGGCAGCCTTTGATCTTAGCGATTTGCCCCGCAACCGAGCCTGTGGCACCCGCCGCACCCGAGACTAGTACGGTCTCGCCGGGCTGGGGATCACCTAGATCCAAGAGACCAAAGTAAGCGGTCAGGCCTGTCACGCCCAATACCGAGAGCATCATTTCAGGGGGCGCGCCCTCTGGCATAGGCCTCAAGCTTGAGGGCGGGTGCGCTGGGTCAACCACCGCGTAATCCTGCCAACCATTGGTGGCCTGTACCATTTGACCCGCTGAAAAATCCGGGTGGTTCGACTTCACTACCTGGGCCACGCAGCCTGCGCGCATGGGCTCACCGATCTGCACAGGCGGCAGGTAACTCTCACGATCCATGGTCCAACCGCGCTGGGTAGGATCGAAGGAGAACATGAGGTTACGGATCAACACTTCACCCTCACCGGGCTCAGGGATGTCGGTCTCAACGTACTTGAAATGTTCGGGTCCAATCATGCCCACGGGGCGCTCGTGTAAAAGCCACTGTCTGTTCATTGTTGTGCGTCTCTCTGCTGGTCTAGTTTTCGCGATACTGTTATGTAGAGTTGTCGAACCCGAGCGGTTCACCGCTGCTACAAAATGCCGTTTCAATGAGAAACGCACCATACAACATCGGTGATCAGTTGTACCCTATGAACCAGGATTCGCAGTCTGCGCACGCTTAATGACAATGAGAATGCGGGACTTCTGTGGGCGGCGTATGATTCACAGAAGAAGCTCCTTGGAACCCGTCATGACGCAAACAATGCCCCGCCAGACTCACGCCCCTCGTTGCAACAAAACGCCCTCAAGACACTTGCTGGCTAAAGTGCTTGTCACTGTAGCCGCGACCCTGACTCTCAGCGCGTTTGCCAAAGACCCACCAGCATCAGAGGCACGTCACGGGCGGATCAGCCCCCATGCGCAAACCGTCACCACCGTGGCTGACCAGCTCTGGGAGTGGGCGGAGCTCGGTTACCTCGAGACGAAGTCAAGCGGACTCTTGCAGACCACGTTGGCCAATGCCGGCTTTGAGATCGACTCAGGCGTCGGCGGCATCCCGACGGCATTCACCGCCACTTTTGGCAACGGTGAACCGGTGATTGGCATCATGGGCGAGTTCGACGCCCTACCCGGTATTTCTCAGGCCGCCGTGCCCTATGCGGAAACGCTAGAAGGTAAACCCAGCGGCCACGCCTGCGGGCACAACCTGTTCGGCGCGGGCTCACTGGGTGCCGCACTGGCGGTTAAAGACTGGCTCCAAGATACTGGCAAGCCCGGCACGGTGCGTTTTTATGGCACACCGGCTGAAGAAGGCGGTTCGGGCAAGGTGTATTTGGTGCGCGCTGGCGTCTTTGATGACGTAGATGTGGCGCTGCACTGGCATCCCCGTGATAACAACAGCGCAAGCCCATCGAGCACATTGGCAAATAAATCTGCCAAGTTCCGATTCTCCGGGGTGTCGTCTCACGCAGCCGCGGGGCCCGAGCGGGGTCGCTCGGCACTCGACGCCATTGAGGCCATGAACTTTATGGTGAACCTGCTGCGCGAGCACGTACCCGAAGAGACCCGCATTCACTATGTGATCACCGAGGGCGGGATTGCACCGAACGTGGTGCCGAACTTTGCTGAGAGCTTTTACTACGTGCGCCATCCTAATGCGGCCGTGCTCGCTACCCTGTGGGATCGCGTGATTGCTGCAGCCGAGGCGGCCGCTGTGGGCACCGGTACCACGCTGGAATATGAAGTCATCCACGGCAACCACAGCGTGTTGCCCAACGAGGTACTGGCGCGGGTAGCCTATGATCATCTGGTAGCACTCGGGGGTCCGCGGTATGACGAGACCGATCAGGCGTTTGCCGCCGAGATTGCCAAGACCTTGCCCAGCGGGCGTTACGAGCCGGGCTCAGAACGCGTGATTGAGCCCTTCGCTATTAAGCAGAGCAAGGGCTCTACCGATGTGGGCGACGTGAGCTGGAATGTACCCACTGTGGGGCTCGGTACGGCGACATTCGTACCCGGCACTGGCCTGCACAGCTGGCAGGCCGTGGCCACAGGCGGCACGCCACTCGCACACAAGGGCACGCTGCTGGCCGCAGAAGTGCTCGCCGCCACAGCGATAGATTTACTGAGCCAGCCTGATCTGGTGGCCGCAGCTACCGCTGAATTTAATGACCGGCGCGGGCCCGATTTTACGTATGTGCCGCTACTTGGCGACCGAGATCCGCCGCTAGACTACCGGCGGTAGCACCTCCCAATCGGGGGCCTCGAACTCACCGATAAAAAGAATCTCCACAAAGGGCGCCTGGGACTCAATGATCTCCTGCACCGCACCCGGGAGGGATGCGGGCGAGGCATCCCGCGCGGCCTTGCTGTCCCACGTGGCGATCGCCAACGCGGTGCGCTCGTCACCAATCTTGCGGTGCAAGCGCGTGCCCTGAGCACCCGGCGCCTGCTGAATCAACTCACTAGCGCGCACCCAGGCCTCGGCGTATTGCTCGATGGTGTAGCCGGGCTTGGCGGTGACTTCAAAGAGGTAGTGCATGTTGAGCTCCCCCTATCGGCAAATGGCGCAAAACCATCAGTAACCCCGGCCTGGCTGCACGGCATCGGTGAGAGGCTCCCCAGCGATATACAGTTTGAGATTCCGTTCAAACACCTCGCCGATCGCTTCATCGGGGGTAGGCCCCGCGGTGTGAGAGGTCACGTACGCCCCCGGCGTTGACCAGAGCGGATCATCCGGGGGTAAGGGCTCTTCCCGAAACACATCCAGCACCGCCGCTCTTACATGGCCCGCATTCAATGATGCGATCAGGTCTGCTTCCACCACGGCGTTGCCCCTGCCTGCATTGATCACAATCGCCCCTGGGTTGAGCCGCGTCAGCACTTCATGACCAATCAGGTTATCCGTCTGCGCGGTTTGCGGCAGCACGCTCACCAGATAATCGAGCCTTTCTGCAAAAGCCAGTCGATCTGTGCTCGGGTAGCAGGCGGTGAAGCCATCCACGGCGCGGCCGTCGGAGTTGAGTCCAATCACCTCTACGCCAAAGGACTTCGCCGCAAGGGCAATGGCGGCGCCGATGTCGCCGGTGCCCATAATGCCCATCCGTTTGTCTGTGATGCGGGGCTCAAGGGAAGGCGTCCATTGCGTATGTGATGCGCGGCTGATCACATTGCGCTCTATCGCCAGTAACCACCCCATCACGTACTCGGTCATGGCAGGCCCGAACTCGCCTTTCAACGGCGTGATCTGTAGTGTCTCACTGGCGAAGTGGGCGATCGCGTCAATGCCCGCCCAAGTGCTCTGCACCCAACGGAGTTGGGGGCAGCGCGAAATGATTGAAGCCAGGTCTGGTGGTGCACCCACCAAGACTTCCACCCCGGAGGTCTCTATCTCGGTATAGGGCGCAACGACCACTGTGCGACGGTGCGGTGATGCCATCGACATCACGGCGTCAGTCCAGGGCGCCGAGTCGTCGGCCACGATCAGAAGTTGGGGTGCTTCGCTCATGGCCCAGATTTGAGCACAGGCTTAGGCCACAAGAAAGCGGTCGCGTTGACTCACGCTCATTTAAAAAACTGAAATAAAAAACCTGCCGAGGTGGGCTTAGTCGATTGTTTTACACTGAGAAAAGTCAGGCGAGCGTGCGCGCGGTGCGCTGGGTCACCAATGCCTCACCGGCACTAGTTTGATAAGCAGGCTCAATTACCGAGGACACAAACCGCCACTGGGCGCTGGCTGCCTCGGGGGTGAGCGTGACCTGAGTCCAACCCCGCTGCGAGGTGTCACAAGCCACCAGTTCGGGGCTGGCGCCTCTGAGAAGCGCCTGCATCTGCTCGGGGGGTAACGGTACGTAGCTCTCAAGCCCGGGGCTAGAGACCCCCGGCGTGCCCCACTCCACGCCCACTGCCTCACCTTGCGCATTAGTCAAGTTAAACGCCCAGCCGTTGTGGGTGTCGCCCGCCAACGAGATCGGGTTGGCGGCGTGAGCGCTGAGCATGGCAAACAAGCGCTCCCGGGCGGCGGGGTAGCCGTCCCAGGCGTCGAGGTTAGAGGGCAGGCCATACGGCGCCAGCTGCTGGGCCTGCTCGAATCGCGAGCGGGCGAGCTCCGAGAGCTCGAGCTTGGCGACCTCCTCGGGCGGGATGACCGGGATATTGAGCTTGCCCATGAGCACCTGCTGGCCCAGTACCTGCCAGATGGCGCCGCGGGCTTTGCTTTGTTGCAGTTCGTTCTTTAGCCAGGCCTCCTGTTCTGTACCGAGCATTTGCCGCTCTGGGTTGTACAGATCATTTTTAAGAAACGCCTCTACGCTGCCGGCGCGCTCAATGCCTTTGCCGTAATCGAGCTGCTCATCGCGGCCCACTAGGCGGGTATCGAGCATGATGAGGTCGGCGAGATCGCCGATCTGAAACGCGCGATAGATCACCCCCTGATCACCCTCGGGCCCGGTGCGGATCGGCATCCACTCGTGGTAGGCCTGCCGGGCGGCCTGAATACGCTTAAAAAAATCGCCTTCGCCTTCGTTATGGTTCTCGGCACCCGTCTGCCAGGTGTTGTTGGCGAGCTCGTGGTCATCCCAGACCGTGATCCACGGGTGCGCCGCGTGGGCGGCGCGAAGGTCTGCGTCAGTGCGGTACAGGCCGTGGCGCATGCGGTAGTCCTCAAGCACCAAAATCTCGTGCTCGGGCTCCACCGTGCGGCCAAACTGGTTTTCAGCAATAGGGTTTGAGTAACGGCCCAGGTGGTACTCGTACAGGTAGTCGCCAAGGTGCAGCACCACATCAAGTTCAGACTCGGCGATATCCCTATAAGCGTGAAAAAACCCCTGCGGGTAATTCGAGCACGACGCCACCGCCATCTTGAACTCACTGACCGCGCCCACGGGCAAGGTGCGGGTGCATCCGATAGTTGAGGTCACGCCGTGGGCGATAAAGCGGTAGCAGTAGCGTTGGCCGGGGGCCAGACCCGCGGCGTCGACTTTCACCGTGTAGTCGCGCTCGGCGCGGGCAACCGCCTCGCCACTGGCAACAACTTTTTCAAAAGTCTCGTCGGTTGCCACCTGCCAGGTGCAGGGCACTGCCTCTGCATTACCGCTACCCGGGAGTACCCGTGTCCACAGGATCACCCGATCGGCCAACGGGTCACCGCTGGCAATACCGTGGGTAAAGTGCGCGGCGGCGGGTGTATCGATGGCAAAGCCACGCAATGAGAGCGCACCCAAGGAGGCACCGGTGGCTTGGAGTAAAGAACGGCGGCGAAGGGAGGTGGGCATTAAGGTTCTCTCTCGAGTAATCGCTGGTTGGCTTCAAGCTGGCGCTGCACGCTGCCTCATGACTTCTTAGTATGACCGCGTTTTGTGACCAATCGGTGACGTTCAGCACACGAAATTGAACGGCAATCGGACAACGCCCCGATCTATGTTTGCACTCCCGGCGGCTTAAGTCTCCCAAGGGCAACCAACCAGTAAAAAAACGGCCTGAAGGTGAGGCTGATTTTCACAAACGGGCTGCTGCTCACATCGATGCTGGGGCCACTGACCTCGCCGTCATCGATGGTCAGCGCACGCAAACCACCCACGCCCACCGCGCCCTCGAGCCAGAGCGGGCCTTTTAGCTCGCTCCAACGCGACGGGCGATGGTTGTCTTTACCAGTGGGACCACCAGCAAGCCCAAGGGGGCGGTGACCACCCACGGCAACATCGCCGCACAAATTGAGACGCTCATCACCGCCTGGGCATAGCAGGCGGACGATGTCATACCGCTGTTTCTGCCTTTGCATCACGTGCATGGGATCATCAACGTACTCAGCTGCGCACTGTGGGCGATCAATTCAGCGAGCAATTTTTCACGCCTGCAGGCGGGTATTTCGCAAATTCCTCCAGCTCAGTTGGCAGCATTAGTGAGGAAATCTGCTCTCAATAGGCTTATCCTACCGACCTCCGCGAGCAATGCGACGTAACACGGCACATTGCGTTTTAAACTCCGACGGGTGGCACTGAGTGTCAGATCTGAACTCTCACAGCGACCTCCACAGCCCTTGGCGCTTCAGCACCGCGCCGTGCATGGACTGGACTGACCGGCACTGTCGGCGCTTTTGGCGCACGCTCACGCGCCATGCCCGGGTCTACACCGAGATGGTCACCGCTGGTGCGCTACTGCATGGCGATGTAGATCGCCATTTGCGCTTTAACGACGAGGAACACCCCGTAGCGCTGCAGTTAGGGGGTGCCTTGCCTGCTGACCTCGCGGCCTGCGCGACGTTCGGTGAAGAATGGGGCTACGACGAGATCAATCTGAACTGCGGCTGCCCGAGTGATCGCGTGCAAAACGGTCGCTTTGGTGCCTGCCTGATGGCCGAGCCTGCCTTAGTGCGCGACTGCATTGCGGCGATGCGTGACGCCTGCGACATACCCGTAACGGTCAAGCACCGCATCGGCATTGACCATCAAGAGTGCTACTCAGAACTCGTCGACTTTGTGGGTACGGTAGCCTCAGGTGGAGCCGAGGTCTTCATTGTGCATGCGCGCAAAGCCTGGCTGCAGGGTCTCTCGCCCAAAGAGAACCGCGAGATCCCGCCGCTCAATTATGAGTGGGTCTATCACCTCAAGCGCGACTTCCCCAAGCTCACTATTGTCATTAACGGCGGTATCGAAACGCTGGATGCCTGCGAGGCGCACCTAGAGCACGTCGACGGCGTGATGCTCGGCCGGGCGCCCTATCAAAACCCGTGGCTACTCAGTAGCGTCGATACGCGGCTGTTTGGCGCCAGCGAATCGGTCAGCGCGGATCGTGAAGCCGCGATTGAGGCCATGCTGCCCTACATCGAACAGCAGCTGGCAGATGGGGCGCGACTGCATCACGTGACCCGCCACATGCTGGGACTGTATCAAGGGCAATACGGTGGGCGGCAGTATCGCCGGCACCTGAGTGAACATGCGCATAAGGCCGAGTCAGGTGTCGAAGTGCTCCGCGAGGCGATGGCCTTGGCGGCGGCCCCACCCGAGCGCGCTGCCGCCGCTGGCTGAGCGCACGGTGCTGTAGCAGTTTTGTTGGGGTTTTCTCACGCCTGACGGCAATCGTCGCCCACGAATGTCCTTGCCGTGATTTAACATCACAGACTCCACCTACCCCCCACGTCGTGGGGACGAGGCTGTTATGTCTGACGAAGCGGGATTGCAAGAAGTCATGGAGTTACTGCACGAGCTCAAGCTGGAGCTGGTAGCAGAGATGGATTACGCATCGCTCGAGCTGCAGGTCGAGGCCATCATCGACAAGGTGTATCTACTCAGCGAATCAACTGAATAAATGGAAACGCTTGCCACTGTGGGGGGCTCTCCCGCCCCAGCGCCTAGGGTCGCTCGAGCGTGCTAACCAGATCCTTGAACGCATCAGCGTTGTCGTCGCTCATCGACATGAGCGTGCGGTGTGCCTCAAGGACCTGCCTCTTTACCTCGCCCGCTTCGCAGGGCACCGCGGGAATTTCCTTAATCGCCGAGTCGGTGTTGCAGCACTCGCTGCGTCGCTCAAAGAGTTGATCAAAGCCCATGGTGTCTAGCAGCCGATCAATGCTCGGGTTGGTGCTGAAAATAGCGGGCCGAAAGTCGAAGCGCTCTTTGGTTTGGATTGCTAACTGAGCGAGCATGCCGAGCGTAGTGCTGTCGAGACCGTCAGCCTCAGTCACATCCACCCACACGCTCATAAAGCCGGGCTCGGCGAACATCGACTGAAAGTAATGGTCTAACGCAGTGCACATCGTTAGACGCACGTCACCCTCGAGCTTCAGCACGTGGGCGCCTTCGTTGGACGCCGCACAGATCCGACAATCACTCATCCCACACCCCGGCTCACAAACAGGCCAGCTATATCGTCAGCCAAATCATCTGAAGTCACTTCGCCTAAATCCAGCCTGCGAATCAGATCGCCAGGTTTTTCCAGAGTGCCACCCAATCGGGCGAGCAGCGTTTTCTCGCGCTCGATCAGATCGACTGCCTCTATGGTTTCCAGCACGCCATCAGACATTAGCACCAGCATGAAGGTCTCGGGCAGGACCGTCTCCTCTAATCCGTAACTCGCCTCAGGGGTCAACCCAACGGGCATCCCTTCGCCGGGCAGATATTCAATCTGATCAGGTGTCATCAACACAGGCTTGGGCAGGTGGCCCGCTACAGAGTACTGCAGGGTGTTCGACTCATAGTCGAGGCAGCCCACTACCATGGTGGCGTACTTGTTCACGTGGAGCTCGAGCAGCTCCCGATTGGCGAGCGCCAGCATCTCCATGGGGTTGATCACCGTCTTGTCGTCGCGACGCAGGTAGTCCGAGCGCTTGCGCGCAAACAGGTTTTTCAGGAGCACGGTGGCGAACGCCGAGGAGCTGCCGTGGCCCGATACGTCCGCCAGAAAAAACACCACTTTGTTCTTGCCGACCTTGAAGTAGTCGGTGAAGTCGCCGCTTAGATAAAGCGAGGGCAGGATACGGTGACTGAACCAGTAATCACCCGCTTTGAGGGAGTGCGCAGGAAACATCGCTTTTTGGACCTGGCGGCCTGCCGCTTGGTCCTGCTCGAGGATCCTTAGCGAGTGACTCAGCTCCGTGTTGGCCCGCTCCAGGCTCTCGTTGGATTCCACAAGGTCACGCTGCAATTGGCGGTGGTGGACGCTGCGCTCAATGGCGCGCTTAACCAGACCGGGTTTTTCGGCAGGGTTCACAAAAAAACTGGCGGCACCTAAACCGAGGGCCGTAGTCATGCTGTCCATGTCGCGGTGGTCGCTGACCGCGAGCACCGGCACCTGCACGTCAAAGTTGCGCATCACACGGCGCACAGAAGCCCAGGATACGTTGAGTAATTCCACATGACAGATCACGCAGTCCCAGGGACTGTCCAGGCCGAGTACGGCCTCAATATCGGGGGCTTCGGGGGTAATTTCGTAGCGATGGTGAGGGTCATCCAATGCAGCGACCAGCGCAGACGCGCGGTCCGCCTGATCATCGACTACTAACACCGAGCCCTGAGTCATATCAGCAGCGCTGGATCCAACGCTGGCGACGCATCAGAATTCGTCCTCGTCCCAGTCACCGTCAAACTCGGAGAAATCGTCTTTGACCTGCCCACCAGCTTCGAGCACCGCGCGGCTCTGCAGATACACGTCGCGGAAGAAGACATAGCGATCTCCAGTCATGATCTCCTCGGCATCTAGCAGCCCGGCGCGAATGTCGAGCACATTAAACGCGCGCAGACCCCAGTAGGCTTCATCGTTCATCATCTGACCCAAGGGCGACATGTACGCGTCGACACTCGCACCAACGGCGCTGCGCACGGTGCTCGGCCCAATCACCGGCAGCACCACAAAGTTTCCGCGCGGCACGCCCCAGATCGAGAGCGTGTGGCCAAAATCGGTCTCGTAACGCGGAATGCCGGCCATCGACGCGACGTCGAACAAACCAAAGAGGCCAATGGTCGAATTCGCAACAACGCGGAACGTGTTATTTACCGCCTGTTCGATACGGCCCTGTAGCAGTGCGTTTAACGCGCCGTTGAAGTCATAGAAATTGCTGAAGAAGTTGTTTACGCCGATGCGACCAACCTCGGGCATGATGGCGTCGTAGCCCTTGGCCACCGGGCGAATGATCCAGCGGTCGGTGTCGCCATTAAAATCATACATCCACCGGTTGAAACCCTCCCAGGGATCGATCTCTTCCTGTGTTTGCGCTTCGGCCACCGGCACCATGAGCGCAAGCGCAATCAGCGACGCACGCGCCATGTGCTTTGTGACTGACACAAAGGAGTGTGGGAAAAAAATTGTGGCGTACCGCAACATACTGAGCTCTCTCGGCTCCTTACTCGGCTCATTGTCTCGCTGACGCTGATTACGCCGCCAGGCTAACCAGTTTACTGTAACGCTATTGACCGCCGGGGTCACCAGCAGGGTCTATATCCGCAGCTTTTCAGCGCGGGTTGTGCTCGATCCACTGCTGCACTTTCAGCCACTGCTCTTCAAGGCGCTTACTAGAGACCGGCAGGCGCGTTTTCATTTGCTGCGCAAACAATGACACCCGAAATTCCTCGAGCATCCAGCGGTACTGAGCTGCCTCAGCGCTTAACCTGAGAAGCCCGGGGTAACCCTCCGTGGCGGCCAGTAGCGTGTCCTGCCAAGGGGCCAACATCTCAAGCGCCTTTTGATCCTTCAAAAACTGTCCATTGAGGCGGCTTATGCGGTGCTCCGCCGCTTTGGCATAGCGAGGATACTCCCGCAACCACCCGCTGCCCGCGTAACGGAATGTCTCGCGGGACAGCAACGACTGCATATTGGTCCAGCAGTCCTGCTGACTGTCCTGATAATCCGTGCCCAACTTGGCCGCGGCAGTGCGCGCCGCGCTCCAGGCTTTAAGCGCCAATGCCAAGTGCTCGCCAATCCCGATCGCCTCGGCGTGCCAATCACTGCGCAACGCATCAAACCATGACTTAAATGCGGCGTCTGAGCGCGGGGCTTCGACTGACCTCAGCGACTGATAAGCCGCCGCCGCGATCACATCCTCAACCAACCGCTTGCGATCGATTTCTACCGAGGCAAACGCCAGCACCAACTCATTGCCGGACAGCAGTGACTTGCGCAGCGACTTAACCACCTGACTGGCCTGCTTGGTGGCCAGCGCGACCAACCCATCCTCGTGAGCCAATGCCGCCTCGCCGGGATAATCCAGGAGCCTCACGGCAACGCTCTCTCTCTCTGCGACCAGCGCCGGGTGCGCGATAACTTCGAGTCCAGCCGCTTTGGATTTCCAGACGGGGGGCAGGTCGCCAAAGTCCCAACGCTCAACATTTTTTCGCTCCGGCGAGTCGGCCTGAGGGGAGGCTACTGCGGGCTCCCCGCCGCGAAACTCTGCGACCAAAGCCGCCATATCCCTGCCCTGCCCCAACAGCTTGCCCCCGGCATCCACCACACGAATGTTCATGCGATAAAAATCTTCAAGCTGGGCAGGCTGCCAGTCTGACGGACTCACCTGCACGCCGCGCTGTCGTTTCAGCACGCTGCTCAGGGCCGCGCACAGATCGCTGTCCTCAGCAGACAGTTCAGAAAGTGCGGCGTCTACAACATCGGGGGCGGGCACTAGCTGCTTCCGGAGTGCTTTAGGCAACCCCTTAATAAGTGCAATGCATTTGTCACGCAACAGACCCGGCACCAACCATTCAAACAAATACCGTGGCGCCCGATTCAGCAAGGGCAGGGGAATCGTGATCGAGACGCCATCGTTCTCACGACCGGGCTCGAATTGGTAACGCAGCTGATAGTCGACGCCCTGCCAGTGAAGGGTGGGCGGGAACTGCGCCTCAACGTCGGCACCGGGGTCGCGCACCAAAATTTGCTCGCGCTTAAGCAGCAACATGTTGTCGCGGGTGCAGTCAGCCTTCAGCCACTTAATGAGCGAGCTCATGCCCACGCAGTCCTCACCCAAGCGCTCGTCGTAAAAACGCACCAGCGCTTCTTCTTCAATCAACAGATCGCGACGCCGGGTCCGCGACTCAAGCTCCTCCACCGAGCGCATCAATGTCAGATTCTCTTTGAGAAAACGGGGCGGCTTCATCACGTTGCCGGTCACCAGCGCGTCGCGAATAAAGATCTCGCGCGAGGCTTTGGCATCAATGTCACCAAAGTGCACCTTGCGCCCGTCACTGATCGTGAGCCCAAAGAGCGTGACACGCTCCTTGGCCATCACGCGGCCGCTGCGGCGCTGCCAGGCCGGCTCGCAGTGGCTGCGTTTAAGCACCCGCGGATTCACGCGCAACAGCCAGTCGGGCTCAATGGCCGCACACTGACGCGCATAGACCTGCGTGGTCTCGACAATCTCGCCGGCCACGAGCCAGGGCGGCGGCTTTTTGTACTGACCCGAGCCTGGGAACACGACAGTCTTTCGGTTGCGGGTGGCGTTGAACTGTTTACCCTCGTCGCGCTGAGCGACGTTGCCGAGGAGTCCGGTTAGTAGCGCTTGGTGAATGGACTCGTAGGCTTCCTCCTCCGGGAGTTGTGGGCGCACTTTAAAGCCCAGCTGTCGGCAGGCGATAACCAACTGGCCATGGATCTCGCGCCACTCACGCATACGCATATAGGCAAAGTACTCGCGCTGACAAAGCTTGCGCAGCTGGTTCTGACTGAGTGTCTGGCGCTGCGCCTCGTAATAACGCCACAGCGAGATCCACGCCAAAAAGTCGGACCGCGGATGCTGAAAACGGGCATGGGCCTGATCGGCCTGCGCTTGTTTATCGGTGGGTCGCTCCCGCGGATCCTGAATCGACATAGCGCTGACAATCACCAGCACCTCGGCCAAACACCCCTGCTCGTTGGCGGCGAGCAGCATGCGCCCCAAACGTGGGTCGACCGGTAAGCGCGCTAGACGTTGTCCGAGCGCGGTGAGTTTGCCCCGCACCGACACGGCGCCCAACTCTTCTAATAACCGATATCCGTCTCGCACCACCTTGGGGTCGGGGCGGTCGATAAAGGGGAAGCGATCGACCTCGCCCAGGCCCAACTCCAGCATGCGCAGCACCACCGCCGCGAGATTGGTGCGGCGGATTTCGGGATCGGTGAACTGGGGGCGGCCAAGAAAATCGGGCTCGCTGTAAAGCCGGAAACAGACACCGTCTGACAATCGGCCACAGCGACCCTTGCGCTGGTTCGCGCTGGCCTGGGAGATCGGCTCAATCGGCAGGCGCTGCAAGCGACTGCGCGCGCTGTAGCGGCTAATCCGCGCCTCGCCGGGGTCAATCACATAGCGAATGCCTGGCACGGTCAGCGAGGTTTCGGCTACGTTGGTCGCGAGCACCACGCGCATACCCGAGCCACCACTCTGAAAAACGCGATTCTGTTCAGCCTGACTCAACCGCGCATAGAGCGGCAACACCCGCAGGCGGTCGTTGTACCTGAGTGCCTTGGCGAGCTCACGAATGTCGCGCTCACCGGGTAAGAAAACCAGCGCATCCCCGCGAGGGCCAAATCGGCCCTGCTCGATTTCGCCGAGCAAGTCGGCAATCTGCTGCCGCACACCCTCGTCCCGGTCCTCAGTATCGCCGACATAGTGCACTTCCACCGGATAGGTGCGCCCGCTGACCTCAATGACCGGCGCATCATTAAAGTGCTCCGAAAAACGCGCCACATCGATGGTAGCCGACGTCACGATAACCTTGAGGTCTGGGCGTCTCGGCAACAGCTGCTTCAAATAACCCAGTAGAAAATCAATATTGAGGCTGCGCTCGTGGGCCTCGTCGATGATCAACGTGTCGTAGGCGCTGAGATCCCGGTCATGGGTCAGCTCAGCCAGCAGAATACCGTCGGTCATTAGCTTGATGGCGGAAGCATCTGAGACGTTATCGTTGAAACGGATCTGATAACCGACCAGGTCTCCGAGCGACGTGTTGAGTTCTTCGGCGATGCGCTGCGCCACGGTCCGTGCAGCAATTCGCCGGGGCTGGGTGTGGCCAATGCGCAGCTGGCGGCCGCGGCCGAGGTTCAGGCAGATCTTGGGGAGCTGGGTGGTTTTACCGGAGCCGGTCTCGCCCGCGAGAATGACCACCTGATGTTCGCGGATCGCCGCTTCGATATCGGCGCGGCGTTCAGAGACAGGCAGCTGTTCAGGGAATTCGATCTGTGCCGGCACCTCGCGTTCGGTCACCGGCTGGGCAACGCTCATTAATTGATACCGGGGTCAGTCGAGATCGCGCAGCTCACGTCTCAGAATCTTGCCCACCGCAGTTTTCGGCAGCTCATCCTTGAAGACCACTGACTTGGGCACCTTGTAGCCCGTGAGGCCCTCGCGCATAAAGTTTCGCACATCGTCCTCCGACAGATCAGGGTTACTGCGCACCACATACATGCGGATCGCCTCACCCGTGCTCTCGCTGGCGATACCGATCGCGGCGCACTCGACCACGTCCGGGTGAGCCACCAACACATCCTCAAGCTCGTTGGGGTACACGTTGAAGCCAGAGACCACAATCATGTCCTTCTTGCGATCGACAATGCGCAGGTAGCCGTCGGGTTGCACCAGCGCAATATCTCCAGTCGCAAACCAACCATCGCTGTCGATGACCTCGGCGGTTGCTTCAGCGCGCTGCCAGTAACCCGCCATCACCTGCGGGCCGCGGACACAGAGCTCTCCGGCCTCGTCGAGCCCGAGTGAGGTGCCCTCATCGTCGCGGATCTGGATCTCGGTGCTCGGTACCGGCACGCCGATGGTGCCGATCTGCACGCCATTACCCGGGTTCCCCGATACGGTAGGGGAGGTTTCGGTCAGTCCGTAGCCCTCAGACACTATGCAACCTGTGACCTCAGCCCAGCGATTCGCTGCGTCGTGGGTCAGCGCCATGCCCCCCGACAACGTGACCTGTAAATTTGAGAAGTCGAGGGCGCGGAAGCCCTCGTCGTTGCACAGCGCGACGAACAGCGTATTGAGACCACAGAACAGCGCCGGGCGATGTTCTTCGAAGGCTTTGACCACCGACGGTAAGTCGCGGGGATTGGGCACGAAGGCGGTATGCGCGCCAATGCGCAGTGCGTACATCGACGCCGTGAACGCATAGATGTGATACACCGGCAGGGGCTGTAGCACCGTGCTGCCCCGCCCTTCCATTTTGTGGGTAGCAAAAAAAGCATCGCTCTGCAGCACATTTGCAATCAGATTGCCGTGGGTGAGCATGGCCCCTTTGGCAACCCCCGTAGTGCCGCCGGTGTACTGCAACATGGCCAAATCATCAGTGTTAAGAATCACCGCGCGGTAGGGCGTTTTCGCCCCGGCCTTCAGCACATCATTCAGCTTGAGCGAGCCAGGAATGGAGAACGATGGCACCATCCGCTTCACGTATTTGACGAGGAAATTAATGAGCGTGCGCTTCGGCTGGGGATGAAGGTCAGCGATCTCGGTGACCACGACGGTCTCGACATCCGTTTTGGGTAGCACCGCCGCCGCGGTTTGCGCCACGTTGGCCTGCACCACCATCACTTTGACATTGGCGTCGTTGAGCTGGTGCTCAAGCTCCCGCTCGGTATAAAGCGGATTGGTGTTGACCACCACCATGCCGGCGCGCAGCGCACCGAGACACACCACCAAATACTGGATGAGGTTCGGCATTTGCACCGCGACCCGGTCACCCCGCGCAAGGCCCGCGCCGTGCTGTAACCAGCCGGCAAACTGCGCCGACAGCCGGTCGAGATCGGTGTAGGTCAGCGTGTGCCCGACACTGCTGCAAGCGGCTTCGTTTTGGTACGTCGCGAAAGCCTCCTCAAAGAGCGCAACAATCGAGGGATAGGTGTCGGTATCGATGTGGCTTGGGATCTGCAGCGCATCAAGCCGCGCTGCGATCGCGCTCTGGACCATCTCTG
>CBFHSJ010000013.1:0-28876 GCA_965658485.1 Luminiphilus sp. | reverse complement strand
TACCCACACGCTGGCGCTTGTTCAGCTTGCTTTTTTTACTCAGCTTCCTCTCTTACCTGATGCGCCAAAACATCCACGTGGCCGGCGAATTCATGATGCCCGAGCTCGGCATCAGCGAAATCGAGATGGGCTGGATTTATGCCGCATTCATATGGGGCTACGCCCTATGTCAGCTCCCGGGTGGCGTATTCGGAAAGCTGCTGGGACCGAGGGTGGCGCTGACCTGCGCAGGTGTGATCTGGATTATCACCACAGGCCTCACCGGTTGGCTCCCAGGAGAGGTGTTTACAACCGGCGCGGGGGTGATCAGTTGTTTGCTGGTGGTGAGGTTTTTCGTGGGCGTAGCTCACGCGCCGATCTACCCGATTCAGGCGGCTGTGGTGGAGCGTTGGTTCCCGGTAGGCCACTGGGCGCTACCCAACGCGGTAGGAAGCACGGGCCTGACACTGGGCGCCGCACTCGCACAGCCGCTGGTCGCGGTGGTGATGGTCTATTGGGGCTGGCGGGCCTCCTTTTATGTGTTCATCCCCCTAGGCACCTTGCTTTTCTGGCTGTGGTGGCGCTACGCCACTGACGAACCCGCTGAGCACCCCACCATGACCGACGCCGAGCTAGCCCACATTCAGGCGAACCGAGAACAGCTGACCCCTAACGCGGGGTTCGGCGCCTGGCCGCAACTGATCCGCAACCGCGACACGCTGCTGCTCACCTGTGCCTATTTTGCTGAGAACTGCATCTTCTATCTGTTCTTTACTTGGTTCTTCCACTATCTGGTGACCGAGCTCGGCTTCAGTATTCTCGAGACCGGCTTCCTCGCCTCGCTGCCCTGGCTCTGCGGTGCCGTGATGGCGTCCGTGGGTGGCTACGCATGCGACACGCTTTGCGCGCGGCTCGGACCGAGGCTTGGGTGTCGCATTCCGGCCATTACCGGGCTCATCGGCGCCGGCATTTTCCTTTATACCGGGCTATATGCCAGCTCCCCCTATACCGCGGTAGTCTTGCTGTCGCTGTGTTTCGCCAGCACCCAGCTCACCGAGGGGGCCTACTGGTCCGCTCAAACCTATATCGCGGGGCCCTACACGGCACCTGCCTGCGGGTTGATGAACACGGGGGGCAACTTTGCGGGGATCGTGGTGGCACCACTCATGCCCTATCTGGCCAGCCACGTGGGTTGGGTCACCGCGCTCTCAACCGGCACCGTCATGGCCTTCGCAGGCGCCGCGCTGTGGCTCTTTATCCGGCCTGACCGAGCCTTCGTTCCAAACAGTGCGGCCGCCTGACTCAGCGCCAATGAATGCTGAACTATTTAAAAGCTTTGATGGCCACCAGCAGCCAGCTCAGTATTAGAAGCAGCCCTCCGATAGGCGTAATCATCGCCAGCTGTGTGGTGTCTGCGAGCACCAGCGCATAAAGTGAGAACGAGAACAGCAACACACCCGCAGTGAAACCCATCATGGGGAATCGCCATCGGTTCTCATCTGCTTGCGAATGCAGTGCCAACGCTAAAATGACCGCGGCATGAATAAGGTGATACTGCGCCGCTGTCTCCCAAATATCGATGCGTTCCGGCGAGACCGACGCTTGCAAGGCGTGCGCACCAAAGGCACCAGCGGCCACCCCGGTGCCACCTAAAAGGCCTGCGATCAGAAGATAACGGTTCATTAGTAGCGGAACGTCAAAATGTTGATGTCCGACCCTCCTCGCGGGGAATCCGCCAAGGCTTGCCATCGCACTGAGCGCGATTAGGGCAATCCGCGGTGCAACCTCGGCAGGGCAAGCTCTCTGGTGGGACCGTTTGGGGTGACTCGCTCATGACGTTAAATGCCTTTACTTGGGAGATGCGGACAGGCCGGACTGTAGCGCATCCCCAGCCCGAACGCCCAGTTTAGGCCGATCGACATCGGTAGTGCCCTCGCATAAGGGCCACTGAAGGCACCCTGTGCGCATCCGAATTCACCAATGTGGAGTAGAATCAGCGCTTGTGCAGAGGTAGTTAACACTTTGCTCGGAGCCGCGGGGCAACGCCCGATTCGCGGCTACCAAGTGCCGGGCCACACACAACGACGAGAATTGCAATGCAAGTTGACAGTGACGGCGGATATGAACCGACTGCTGACATTAAATAGGCTTATCGCGCTGGCGACAGCGCTGTTGGGTGCCACGTTGCTGGGCTGCAACGACAACGCAAGCAGCGCTGGGGCGCGCTACGGCGGCCAGGCCGCTGCCGTGCCCGTGATGACGGCACCTGCAACGCTGACCGACCTGCGTGAAACCCTGACCTCGGTTGGCACCGCACGAGCGCTAAAAAGCGTGTCGGTCTATGCCGAAACCTCGGGCCGCGTCACCGCGGTTGCGATTGATGCTGACACCGCGGTCGCAGAGGGCGACTTGCTCCTGCAACTCGATGACCGGGATGAAACGCTGGCAGTGGAGCTGGCCACCGTGAAGCTCGCCGACGCAGAGCGATTGGTTACACGCTATACGACCGTTAACGCCCGGGACGCCAATATTCCCGAGAGCCAGCTCGATGACGCCAAAGGCGCAGTAGACAGCGCTCGTATTGCGCTGGAGCAGGCACGCGTCGATCTCGACCGACGCCGCATTACAGCGCCCTTCACGGGGCGCGTGGGCATCACCGAGATAGATGTGGGAGACCGGATCGATACCAGCAGCTTGATTACGACCATCGATGACCGCAGCCTATTGCTGGTGAACTTTTCAGTGCCTGAGGTGTATGTGGATCGCGTCACGCGGGGCACACCGGTAGATGTGCGACTGTGGGATGCCGCCGACGCGCCGGTATCCGGCGAGATTGTCGCAGTGGACTCCCGCATCGATGTCAACTCCAGGGCATTTATCGCCCGTGCGGCCATCGACAACGCAGCTGATCGCTTCCGGCCCGGCATGGCTTTTGAAATCAGTCTCAATGCTTCCCGCGGTGCCTTTCTTTCCGTGCCCGATGTCGCAGTGCAGTGGGGCGCAGACGGCGCCTATGTCTGGGTCGTCGAAGACGGACGCGCTGCACGGCGGGAGGTTCGTTTGGTGAAACGACTCGCGGGCGCGATCCTGATTGAGGGCGAATTAGCCGAAGGCGAACCCGTGGTCATGGAAGGCGTTCAATCAGTTCGCGCGGGCGTGGTACTCAAACCGCTCAGTGACAATCTGAGCCCCGCCGGCAATGGCTGAATCCGACATCCCGATCAAAAGGGGGTTACCCGAACTGGGGGTTCGCAGACCCTGGCTGGTGCTGGTGCTCAATCTTCTGATCGCCATCGGCGGTGTTGCCGCGCTGTTAGCGATTGAGGTGCGGGAACTGCCCGACGTTGACCGGCCTGTTGTGTCAGTCAACGCCTTTTTGCCTGGCGCCTCCCCTGAAACTATGGACTCGGAAGTCACTCGGCTACTCGAGGGGGCTGCGGCCCGCGTCTCCGGCGTAATGAACATTAACTCCTCGAGCGAGGAGAACAGCACCCGCATATGGATCGAGTTCCGCCCGGAGATCGATACCGATCAAGCTGCTTCCGACGTGCGCGAGGCAATCAGTCGCATCGAGCGCGACCTGCCAGATTCGCTGGAGCAGCTCTCGGTTTATAAGGCCGACGAGCGAGCCGGAGAAATCATGCGCATTGCAGTTCGGTCATCCATCCATACCGATGAAGAACTGAATCGCTTTGTGGAGCAGGACATCGTCCCGCGCATTGTGTCGCTACCTGGCGTCGCGGACGCTTCACTGCTGGGCTCTCGTCAGCGCGTGTTGCGGATTATCCTCGATCCCCTGCGTCTCACCAGTTACGGTCTTACCGTCGCCGATGTTGCTACGGTATTACGCGCCGCACCGCTTGATGTACCGGCGGGCAGCTTCCGCGCTGGAGATCAGCAGCTGTTGGTCCGTGCTGACGCCGCGGTGACTAGCGAGGCGGACATCGCATCACTCATTATTCGCGATGAAATTCGCGTCGGTCAGGTGGCCAAAGTCGCGTTCTCCCCCGAGGACGCCACCAGCTTTGTGCGGCTCAATGGCGAGCGCATCGTTGGCATCAGCGTGATACGCCAGGCAGGCTCCAATACCGTTCGCATCGCCGACGGGGTCCGTGCCGCGGTGGCCGATATCAATACCCGGATCGAGGGCGTGGACCTTCGTATCAGCTCTGATGATTCCGTTTTTATCCGGGGCTCTGTCAGAGAGGTCGTCACAACGCTGCTCATTTCTATCCTGGTGGTCATTGGCACTATCCGACTTTTTACGGGTTCGATGCGCCTGACGCTGATCCCCGCGATCGCCATACCCATTTCTCTGCTCGGCACGTTGGCGGCGAGTTGGGCGCTGGGTTTCTCAATTAACATCCTGACGCTGCTGGCACTAGTGCTAGCGGCAGGGCTGATTGTCGACGACGCCATCGTTGTACTGGAGAGCGTGCAGCGCCAGCGTGCCCAAGGAACCGGGCCGAGTGCTGCTGCCGTGGTGGGCACACGAAAGGTCTTTTTTGCGGTGATCGCCACTACCGCAGTGTTAATCGCCGTATTCGTGCCCATCGCTTTCTTGCCCGGCACCGCCGGCAGGCTCTTTCAGGAGTTCGGTCTAGTACTCGCAGTGGGAGTCGCAATCTCTTCGTTTGTGGCACTGAGTCTGGTGCCCGCGGTCATGGCGCGCCTCCCCGCCTCCGCGCCCCGACAGCGCCGAGTGAGCGATTGGGGCAATCGATTGGCGCAGTCTTACCACGCATCGCTCCAGACGGTGCTCAACGCACCCCGCCGTACGGCATCGATCTGTTTGCTGGCCGCGGCCAGCGCTGCAGGGCTTTACACCTTGCTCGATCAGGAACTGTTGCCGGCAGAAGACCGCGGCACCATTTACCTGTTCGCAAAAGGTCCCGACGGCGTGGGCCTTAATTATACCGAGCGACAAGCGGACCGCATGGAGAGTATGCTGCTACCCCTTATGGAGAGCGGCGAAATCATTGCCCTCTTCACCGTGGTAGGACGCTGGGATCCCAACAACGTATTCATGCTGGCCAAGCTCGCCGACTGGCGGCAGCGGGAACGCAGTCAGCAGGAAATCGCAGCCGACCTGAAACCACTGTTTGCCGATCTACCGGGCGTCGCCACGCGCATCTTTAGCGCCAACTCTCTGAACCTGAGAGGCGCATCGAGCGGCGGCCTGAGTGTGGCGCTCCTCGGCACTGACTACGACGAGATCTACGCCGCAGCCCGGGAATACACCGAACAAATTCGGTCGAGACTAGACTCGGTGAGCCGCCCACGCATAGGCTATGACCCCTCACAGCCGCAGCTTTCGGTTGGGATTGATCGTGAGCGGGCCTCCGACCTCAACATTTCTCTGGAAGACGTAGCGCAGACTCTGCGCGTAATGGTGGACGGCGCGCGCATTGTCGACTTGAACGCCGATGATCAGACCGTGCCGATTATTCTGGAAGCCGGTTCAGACAAAATTCGCGATCCCAGCGACTTGGTGAACCTTTACGTTCGCACTCGATCCGGCGCCTTAGTGCCGCTGTCGAGCATTGTGCGCTTGGACGAGCGCGGTGTGGCCAGCCAGCTCGACCGGCGAGAACAGCGGCGCGCCATCGAGATCGATGTCGAGATTCAACCGGGCTTCGCGATGCAAACCGCGGTCGATGACCTGTTTGAGCTCGCTGACGAAGTGCTGCCCGACAGCGTGACACTGATCACCCGGGGCGAAGCCGCGGCGCTCGCGGAAACCAACCGCGAGACGCTGATCACCTATGGCTTTGCGTTGCTCATCGTTTTTTTGGTGCTGGTCGCACAGTTCGAAGGCGTGACCTCGGCGTTAGTGATCATGGCCATTGTGCCTTTTGGATTAGCTGCCGCGATATGCGCCCTATTCCTGACTGGCACCTCACTCAACATCTACTCTCAAGTGGGGCTGGTGATGCTCATTGGCCTTATCGCCAAGAACGGCATTCTGCTGGTGGAATTTGCGGACCAGCTCCGCGATCAGGGCTATACGGTCCGAGAGGCCATCGAGGAAGCCGCTCGGATTCGGCTGCGACCCATTGTGATGACGCTGGTGTCGACGGTGCTGGGTGCTCTGCCCTTGATACTGGCCTCGGGACCGGGCTCAGAGGCGCGTTCTGCAGTGGGCTGGGTGGTGTTTGGCGGCATGGGTCTTGCGACGTTCTTCACCCTATACCTCACCCCAGTGGCCTATCTCGGAATTGCCCGCTTTGCCAAAGCGCGGGCCGCTTCGGGCGAGCGGTTGCGTCAGGAGCTGGCGCAGGAATGACGACCCAGCGTAGTGGAGATCGCTGCGTGATGTCAGACAGCTGCTTGGGTGGATCGGTTAACCGCCGCGAGCCGCATTAGCATCAACCCGGGATCAAGGTAACCAAATGACACGCAGTAATTGGCAGCGTGCACTGATCATCGTCTCGCTTATTTTTGCGGGCGAGGCGATCTTCACCCTGCCCTACCACGTTACACGCTTCTTTCGGCCGACCTTCCTCGAAGTTTTTGAACTCAGCGCCACCGAGCTCGGCGTGGCGCAGAGCGCTTATGGTTTTATCGCCATGGCCGCCTACTTTTTTGGTGGGCCGCTGGCGGACCGTTTTGAACCGCGCAAACTGTTGGCAGGTTCTCTCTGGGCCACTGCATTGGGGGGCCTTTATCTGGCCACCTTCCCTGATGTCACCGGCGTCATGTTGGTCTGGGGCTTCTTTGGGCTGACCAATATCCTGCTCTTCTGGGCGGCGCTCATTAAAGTGACTCGGGCCTGGGGCGGTGATAATCAACAGGGCCTCGCTTACGGACTACTCGATGGCGGCAGGGGCTTGCTGGCCGCCGTTTTGGCGTCAGTGGGTGTTATTGCTTTTTCGGTGGCGTTCCCTCTGGGCTATGACGCCGCGACGCTAGAACAAAAAGGAGCCGTGCTGCGGCAAGTCATCTACGGCTACACAGCCGTCACGGCCGCGGTCGGGGTGCTGGTGTGGTTTACGCTACGCGGCCTCGATGGCGGAGCCAGCGACACGCAAAGTGCGCCCACCGCCGACTTTTTTCGCCAGATGAAGGCAGTGATCAAGCTGCGTGTCGTGTGGCTGCAGTCAACAGTCTTGGTCTGTGCCTACACCAGCTACAAGGCGTTTGATCAGTACGCGCTATTTGCTGTCCGTGGCCATGGCATTGATGAGATCGACGCCGCACAAATAGTCGCGACCGGGGCCTGGACCCGTCCTATCGCAGCACTAGCGCTCGGACTTTTGGGGGATCGCTTTGGTATTTCACGGATGGCGCTGGTCTGTTTTGTACTGCTAATTATCAGCCATTCGCTGTTTGCCTTTACCGGCATGGCGCTCGGCACCCTCTCGATGATTCTGCTGAATACGCTGGTCACTGGCATCGCCATCTTCGGCCTCCGCGGGCTTTATTTTGGCTTACTTGAGGAAGGGCAAATACCGCTTGCTATGACCGGCACGGCGGTGGGCCTGGTATCTGTGATCGGATATACACCTGATGTGTACATCGCCGCGGTCGCCGGCTACCTGATTGATCAGAGCCCGGGACTCGCAGGCTTCCAGCATCTGTTCATGCTGTTGCTTGGGTTTTCGGTTGTTGGCGCGATGGCAGCCATCGCATTTGAGCGTCAGGCGCGCCCGCCGTCAGTGACAGCCGGCGTCAACTCGCGATAAAGAAATAGGCGGTTAAACCAGCCGCCACGACAATGATGGCTCGGCGCACCAGACGCTGACTCACCACTCTCACCGCACTCGCGGCCGCATACCCACCGATCAACGTGCCAATGAGCACGATCGCACCCTCTCTCCAAGCGATGAGGTCACCGACGCCGAACATCACGATGGCCAAAATGGATACCAGCGTTGAGACCAGCAGCTTCAGCCCGTTCATCAAATGGATATCCTGATACCCGGCCAGCGTGAAGTAGCCCAGCAGGATAATGCCTAGGCCTGCGTTGAAAAAACCGCCGTAAGTGCAGACCATCAGTAGCAGAAGCGCCAGCAAGACACCGCCCAGCGCCGAGAGCGACTGCTTGCCCTCAAAGCGGCGCCGCAAAGCCGCCTGCAAAGGGTCGCCCCACACCAACAGCACGGTAGCCAACAACAGTAACCAGGGAATCGCGCGACTGAAGGTCTTTTCAGGAGTCTGGAGCAACAGCCACGCGCCCAGGCCGCCGCCGATAAGCGCCGAGACCGCGATTCTTGGTAACTGTCGTCGATGCGCCCACAGTTCGCGACGGAATCCCGCAGCGCCACTCAGATAACCGGCACTCGAGGCAAAGGTATTGGTGGCATTGGCAGCGATGGGAGACACACCCGCCGCCATCAGCGCTGGAAACGTAATGAAGCTGCCGCCACCCGCGATGGCGTTGACCATGCCGCCTATCAGACCCGCGAGAAACAGACCCACCCCTTCGATCACATAGCCTCCTGAACCCTCCCAACGCAGACAGCGCACTCTGCGCTGTCTGGTGACGGGACGCAACGGGTCTTCTTGCTGCCCTCGGACATCCAGAGCGATTGCTGTAATAATCAGGAAAAATAAATCTGGGGCACAAGATGGAGCGTGGTTTTATCGTTTGGGCAAGCAGCGTCTTGCTCAGTTGCACACTGCTGTTGCCACCCGCCGTCAACGCGTCGACACATTTTGAGATGCAACTACCCCAGGTTTTTCTTGAAGGCATCACCTACGATCTGTCGGTGTCGTCGCCCGCAGCCAACCTCGCTGCCACCTCGCAAACCACGCCCTCGTTGCGGGTCGATGACTTACCGTATACCCCGAGTCGCTCTGACGGCGAATGGATCTTCAGTGACGTTGTCGTAATGGGCACAAGTGTCGCTGTGGTAAGCCTCGCAATCTCCGGAGAGGTGGTGCAGCAAACTGAGGTCCCTGTTATCCCGGCTTGGGTCTCAATATTGCCGCCCTTAGTGGCGATCGGCATGGCCCTCCTTATCCGCAGCGTATTACCCGCTTTGATGCTGGGTTTGTGGCTAGGTGCTTGGGCGCTTGAGGGCTTAACGGCCAAGGGCGTGTTTACGGGGCTGTTTACGAGCTTTGAGGTCTATGTGGCCAATGCGGTGGCCGACTACGATCACGCCACCATCATGCTGTTCACGTTCATGATCGCCGGGATGGTTGGCGTGATTTCACGCAATGGCGGTATGCGCGGAATCGTTGAATGGATTATCACCGGCGCCAACAGCGCCAAGCGTGGACAACTGGCGGTGTGGTCACTCGGACTGCTCATATTTTTCGACGACTACTCCAATACGCTCGTGGTGGGTAATACCAGCCGATCCATCACCGACCGGCTGCGCATCTCACGCGAGAAACTCGCTTATCTCGTTGACTCAACAGCAGCGCCCCTCGCTACCGTCGCGCTGGTCACGACCTGGATCGGCTACCAAGTGAGCCTGATTGGCGACGCCATTGCGCCACTGGATGACCTCATGATGAGTCCTTACAGCATCTTCCTGAACTCCATTCTCTATAGCTTCTACCCGTTCATGGCGATCCTGTTAGTGGTGCTGGTGATCATCACAGGGCGTGAGTTCGGGCCCATGCTGGCGGCAGAGCGGCGGGCTCGCTCCACGGGCGTCACGGCACCGCCGGTCAAATCGCGAGTCGGCCAGGATGATGAGGCGGCGCTCGCGATGAAAGAGGGCGTTCCTCCGAGGGCTTTTAATGCGCTCATTCCGGTGGCGGTAATGATTGTGGGGATTCTGGTTGGCCTCTACGTCACCGGCGAGGGCGGAACCATTAGCGAGATTGTGGGCTCGGCCAATTCCTATCGCGCTCTCATGTGGGCATCACTGGCAGGCGCACTGGTCGCGATTCTCATGACTGCCGCGCAAAGGCTGTTGACGCTCGATGAAATCGTCGATGCCTGGGTATCAGGGGCACGGTTTACGTTTATTGCCATGATTATTCTGGTGCTCGCTTGGTCGATGTCAGAGATCAGCCGCGAGCTACATACCGCTGATTTTCTGATTGCGAGCCTCGGTGACAGCCTGCCCGCGGCGGCGCTGCCCGCCGTCATTTTTGTGCTGGCTGCCTTTACGGCCTTCTCAACCGGTAGCAGCTGGGGCGCGATGGGAATTTTGCTGCCGCTGGTGCTACCGCTCTGCTGGGCGATTATGGGCATGGAAGGTCTGACCGCAGATAAGGATTACTTCATTCTATATTCCTCTGTATCGGGTGTTCTGGCCGGTGCGGTCTGGGGCGACCACTGCTCACCGATCTCGGATACTACCGTGATGTCTTCCCTCTCGGCGGGCTGCGACCATATTGAGCACGTGCGAACACAGTTGCCCTACGCGCTACTCGCGGGCGCTGCCGCCCTCGGATTTGGCACCTTGCCCACCAGCTTTGGCCTGCCCTGGTGGGTCGGCATGCTGGGGGCTGCGGCGGTCACCGTGGTCGGCCTCAGGCTACTGGGGCAACCGGTGGAGGACTACCGACCGGATTAAGGGACCACTGTGCTTTGGCGTTGTAGCGACTGCCTTTGCTCGGTTTTTTTCTCCGCCACGCGTTCGTATACTGCGCGGGCGATGAATGATGTGACGCGGAGCAGGCCCTTGGGTACTCCAGTGGCCGCGTTGCAACGCGAAAACTCAGCCAATGATGCGGAACCCCAAATTCACATGACGACCTGGACCTTTAAATCGGCCAAAGGGCAGCGGTGGCACACCGGTGCCATCACCTACTCACTGGCTGCGTATGCCGTAGGCTGGTGGCTGTTGTTTTCAGGCGGCTGGGTGGGCTTCATCCCCGGCGTTTTATTGCTGGGGCACAGCATGATCATTGCGGCCTACATGATCCACGAGTGCGCCCACAACACCGTTTTTACAGTGAATCGGCATAACAACCAGTTAGCCGGTTGGCTCGGTTGGATCTGCGGATCCTGCTACGGCACGGTGGAAGACATCCGCACCAAGCACTTCCGGCATCACGTCGAGAACGACGATGTGGTGTGGTTTGATTACGAGGACTTTTTTAAGAAGCACCCGCTTGTATATCGCATCACGATCTTCCTTGAGTGGTGTTTTATCCCGGCGCACTGCATTTTGATGCACACCATTATGGTGTTCACCGCTTTTATTATTCCCCAGCGCCGTAACCAGCTGCCGCGCAACGTCGGCGTGATTCTGGTTCGCTTCACCCTACTCGCTGCACTCGCCTGGACTGCGCCAGTCGCATTCGTTGGCTATCTGATTGCGTACATACTGATGATCATTGTGCTGCGGTTCGTAGACGGCCTCGAGCACGATTACCCCTACCGCACCAATCTCTATACCGACGAGGTCTCCGAGCACAAAGGCGATTTAACCTGGGAACAGGAGCACACGTTTAGTCCGATTCTTTCCTGGCGTTATGAGTGGGTGAACTGGCTGATCCTGAACTTTGGTTATCACAACGCCCATCACGCCAAACCCACCACACCGTGGTTCGAGTTGCCTGCACTGCACCGCGAACTTTTCGGGGAAGACCCCGATACGGTGATTCGCTTGTGGCCTCAGCTGGTGATGTACGTGCGCTACCGCCGATACCGCATCTTCCACGACGCACCGGGTCTTGAGCCTGCATCGGGCAAGGACTTTTTGCGTGCGGCCCAATCTGCGCAGCTCACCGGCGGTAACGCCGCGTCCTTTCTGACGTCCTTCTAACGCCGCATCGATGGCACACACCCTCGATATTTATCAGTCGCTCTGGGCGATGGAGCGGCGCATTCCCGGGCAAGCTGAAGAACCTGTCGAAGTACACATGGAGCGCATTGCCGAAGCCGGCTACGCCGGTGCCTGTGTCGACCCGAATGTGTCGGAAATCCCGGATTGTCTGGCACTAAAACCCATTTATGAACGCTTGGGTCTCAAGTGCATGGTGAACGCCTTTCCCCACGATGTGGACGCGCTGCAGCCGCTCCTAGACATGGCCGCAGAAATGGACGCCACCCAGGTCAATGTAATTGGTGGTGTCATGCCATTGACCGCAGCCGAGGCCGTGCCGGTCGTCGAGACTTGGATGGCGATGGCAAACGCCTATGACTTTCCGCTGCTGCTCGAAACGCATCGGAACGGCACACTGAACGACTTGTTCTTTACGTTGGAAGTATTGGAGAGGGTTCCTGAGCTGCGGCTATGTGCTGACCTCTCCCACTTCGTGGTGGATCGTGAGTTACAAATCCCGCTGAATAAGACCGACCAGGGCTATTTCTCGACCATCCTTGAACGCTCGGATTCGTTTCAGGGTCGCATCTCGAACAATCAGCAAATACAAATAGCGATTGATTTCCCCCAGCACCGGGAGTGGGTTGTCCAGTATAGGCAGTGGTGGCAACAGGGCATGTCAAACTGGCATGCTCGGCAAACCCACCATGCCACACTCAATTTTTTGGTGGAGCTGGGACCACCCTCCTACGCTATTACGGGCGCTGATCAGCTCGAGCTGTCAGACCGATGGCAAGAAGGGTTGCAAATTCGCGAGTGGGTTGAAGCGATCTGGTTAGAACTCGAGGACGCTTAATTCAGCCAGAGCAAAGCCCTGTCGCCATTAGACAAGCTGGATGGCTTCTCAAAGCCGGCCTCCCTGTAATTCAATGAGGTTCTTGGCCTCTTACCTATGCCAAGGCTTGTCTCACTGCGATAGTGGACCTCACAGGCCGCTCGCAAAAACCGATTAGGCCGCGAGCACACGCTCAATGAGGGTGAGCGCCTCCGCGACTTCATCCGCGGTGTTGTAATGTCCCAACCCCAGACGCAGCACCCCTTCCCGGGGGTCTAGATCCAGCGCTTTCGCCACCTCAAAGGCGTAGTTATCTCCCCAATGACAATAAAGGCCGGCATCTGAAAGCTGTTTGGCAATAGCACTGGCAGGGTGACGGTCATGGCTAAAAGAGAAGGTTGCTACGCGATGCGTCAAGGTGCTCGCTCCCTTCATGGTCAGCCCCGGCATCGCCACCAAACCCGCCAGCAGCTGCGCTGATACTGCGTCCTCGTGCGCACCCATCTCAGCGTACGCGCCTTCGAATAACTGGCGACGACCGCCCGTGCAGCCGGTCTCGGCCGCGAGCCACTGAAAATACTCCAGCGTCCCCATAAGTCCGGCGATCAGCTCAAATGCCGGCGTGCCAAGGCTGAATCGGAAAGGCAGATCATTGCTGGCACAACGGAGTTTGTACGCCCGGAGGGATTCCAATCGCTCCCGTTTGCCATACACCACGCCCAGATGCGGGCCATAAAACTTATACGGCGAGCAGGCGAGAAAATCACAGCCCAGATCTTTCACGTCGATCAGTCGGTGAGACGCATACTGAACCGCATCGACGTAGACAACTGCACCAGCATCCTGCGCCATCTTGCTCAGGGCCTTGACGTCGTTCACCCCGCCAGTCAGGTTACTCGCGTAATTGAGTGCTAATAAACGCGTGCGGTCACTGAGCAGCGGCTCGAGCAGTGAGGGTTCGACACGCCATGTGTCTCGATCAAATTCCAGCCATCTTACGACCAGGCCATTGTCTTCGGCCATCTGCAGCCACGGTGAGACATTCCCCTCGTGCTCCATCCGCGTGATGATGATTTCATCACCCGCTTCAAACTGATGCGCAAGGCTCCGCGACAGCTGATAAGTAAGCGTTGTCATATTAGCGCCAATCAGTACCTCACCGGGGTCAGTCGTACCCAGAAAGTCGGCCATGGCTTTTACGGTATTGTCATATAGCGCGTCGACCTCGACAGAGGTCGGATTAAAAACGCCGGTATTGCTGTTGTAGCGGTGAAAAAGGTCGACGATGCGGTCAATGGTCTGTCTGGGAACCTGAGTGCCGGCCGCGTTATCAAAATAGATGCGGCGCTGGCCGTCGTCTGTTGTCGCCAACGAGGGAAATTGTTGTCGAACGGCGTCGATTGGAAATGTCATGGTGTGTTAAGTCCCCTAACGTCGGCCCCGAGAGAAACAGCGCATCGGTCCTTGCTACAGCGATCGCTATAGCTGCTCAAAAAAATCCAGAATCAGGGGCCAGCTAGAACTAAGTTTATAGATGTGGCCCATGTCTCCGCGGCAATCTAGCACGGGCGGCCACTGTGAGTCGCTCTGACAATAGGACCAGCCGCGGCACTCCATACTGGAGCTGCCAACATCGATGGACTCCGCGGGTACCGTGGTGTCACAGCCTTGAGACGCCGCCCAAACTTTGGTGATCGCCGAGGCGCTGGAATAATAATAAACGTCGCCATCTGAGGTGGTGGTGAAACTTTCCTGCCCCCACTCCCCCGGGGGAACTGTCCTGTCCCGCGAGCCCGTAATTGAAATGACGGGCATACCGCCCTCGGAGATCGGTGGATCCAGATAGCCTCGATGGGGCAACCCCAAAATGGGAGCTACGGCCTTGAAGACTTCTGCACTCAGCGCATCACGGCCCAGATCCCAAACCAACATACCGCCGTTCGACCCCCCCACAGCGTAAACGCGGTCAGAGTCAACACAGACATTGGCGGACACCTCTTGAACCAGCGCCGCAGAAAATGACACATCGTCGACAGAGCATTGCGTCCAGGAACAACCGTTCTCAGCGATCCCTTCGCAGGACGGATAAGTGTAGTTCGCGGTCATATCGTCATCACAGATCGCGTCAGTGTCGTCACTGACTGCTGCATTGAGGCCATCCCCGTCGAGACCGGTTGTTGACCCCAGAAACGACCAAGACGAAAACCGATTACCGGGTTCTTCTCTGCCCAGTCCCAGCGGCGCCACTAACACATAGCCTCTTTGGTCAGACTCTGATTGCACTGTTGCATTGTCCAAAAACTCGGCTTCATCGCCGCCCCAACCGTGGAACAACACAATGAGCGGATAAGCCTGATCGGTGCGGTAGCCGGCCGGTAACCGAACCCGAAATTGGCGCGGGATGCCCTCCTGCTCGAAGGTGTAATCTCCCGACTTCCAGCTGGTAGCCGGGCAAATGGTGCCCGTGCCCGATGAGTCCAGTGCCGCAATGTCAGTGATTTCAAAGCCCTGGGTTGCAGTATCAAAATCCATCACCACATCCCACTGACGACCCTCAACGGTGAGACCTTTCAGCGTAAAAGAGGCACCGCCAAATGACACCTCTGATACCGTGGACGTATCTACCTCCGAATCCTCCCCGATGAATGAAGACAGGAACCGGTCGACCTCCACGGTCGCGTTTTGTGTGGCGATGCCGCCATCGTTAGAGATTGCTCGAGCAGTAAAGACATGCTCCCCCGGAGCAAGCCCCTTGTAGTTGTATGCCATGGAGAAACCTGACTTGTCTGAGTCGGGAAAGTCAGGGTAGACCTTCGCCACGTCAGCTCGAGCACCTCCCGTAGGCACGTCAACCGCATAGTTACCGTCGACATGGCCCTCTATCGCAGCAATACCTGACTCGGCTACGGCCCAGCCGCGCAAATTGGAAATGCCTGTATAGACACCGCCCTCGAAAGGCTCCTCCAGATTCAAGATGATTGTCTCGGCCAGCGTTGCAGTACTCGCACCCATCAAAGCTACCGCGATGAGATTTCTCAAAAAAATACCCCGCAAAGATATGCACTGAAACGCTACTGTCCGAGTTCAAATTTTGCAACAATCGAAAGGAACTATCTGGGGAAAAGCCATGCAACTCAAAGACAAAGTGGCAGTGATCACGGGCGCTGCACGTGGCTTGGGCAGGGCCTACGCCGAGGCACTGGCCGCAGAAGGTGCGGCCATCGTGGCGGGCGACCTCAACGACTGTAGTGACACTGTCTCAGCAGTAGAGTCAGCTGGCGGACGAGCAATCTCCACCATCGTCGACGTATCGGACGCTGGCAGTTGCGAAGCCATGGCATCACTCGCTACGGACGCCTTTGGCCGAGTCGATGTGCTGATCAACAACGCCGCGCTCTATGCAGGGCTAAAAGGCGCACGCTTCGAGCATCTTGATGAAGCACAGTGGGACCGGGTGATGCAGGTCAATATCAAAGGCACCTGGCTCACTAGCCGCGCGGTGGTCGACCACATGCGCGCCAGCGGCGGCGGCTCGATTATTAACATCACCTCGCTGGCCGCGGTATTTGGCCTACCCTATGGCTTGGACTATGTCGCGTCTAAAGCAGCGGTTATTGGTATGACACGCGGCATGGCGCGTGAACTCGGGCCCGACCATATCCGTGTAAACGCTGTGGCCCCCTCTGCGGTCATGACTGAGGGTACCGAAGAGTTCTTTGGCGAAAAGTTCGAAAAAGCGAAGGCTGTGATCGCATCTAACCAACTGATTCCGCGTAATCTCGAAACCGAAGACCTGACCGGCACCATCGTGTATCTGGCGTCTGACGCAAGTCGTTTTGTCACGGGGCAGACCCACATGGTTGATGGCGGTTCCTGGTTCCTGTAGGCCACCTCGATCAGCACAAATTGTGACGCCAAGCTAGCTGATCGATCAGCAGGGCTGCTGGCGTGCTAATGCCGCACTCCACTACAAAGTCAATCAGTTCTAATTCTCTGAGCCTGGCTCATTGAGCCCAAAATCTAGCCGCAGTTGGTCGCTATGGGGGGTGGGACGCCTTACCCGCACCTTTTTCGGGTTCGCCGGCAACCACGAATACGCCACCCCCGGCTCCAACTGCTGCTTTTGCATTGTTTGCCGCAATTTGGCTGGCGAAAACGGTGTCAGTGCGCCCCACTCCACCGCGCCTGTGCCATCTGCGGCTTGTTTGCCTGCTTCCTGTTGTTTTTGGGCACGAAACAGCCGTGAACGGCAAGTTGCCCCACAGGTTTTTTGATCCGGACGCCCATGAAAAACCCTCCCACAGCCCAGGCAGGTGATTCTCACCTTACTCGCCGGCGCGCGCCGGCTATTGTGATGTGCCACGCGGCAGGCGACGCTACAAAACTTGCGGAGCGCTTGTTTACGACAACCATGGCGCGTGCAGATCTGAGGCATATTCTATTTGGACTCTATCAAATAAAATTCAAGAAAGCGTTAAATTTGTAATATTATCAATTATATATAATTATTTCACACATTTTATTAATATTTTGATTTTCCAATATCCGTGGCCTGATGTTAAGTTGCTCCCCTAGAACCGACGTGGGTTCAGTTTGAAACGCGGCGGGCTGACAGGCCGCTGAGCCCATCCAAGGGCTTACCAAGCACACACGCCCTTCTCACAACCGTGGATAACCCGCGCGGACTGAGTGACACGGCAGCACTTGCATGTAGAAGATCGAGACGACAGCATCACGGTTTGATTCATTAGGAACCGAGCCGTGGCGCACCTTGAATTCTTTTACGACCTCTCGTCACCCTGGACATATCTCGCTTTCAACAACATTCAGCCCATCCTCGCTGAAACCGGCGCAGAGGTGACATGGCGGCCTTTTCTAGTAGGCGGCGTATTCAATGCAGTGAACCCGAGCGTCTATCAAGCGCGGGCCGAGCCCATGGACCCCAAGATTGTTCATAACTATCGCTGGCTGCACGAGTGGGCAAGGGTTGCGGACCTACCGTTGGTGTTCCCTTCGGCGCATCATCCGGTGAAGTCGGTGCTGGCGATGCGCGCATGCTGTGTTCTGGAGCAGGATCAGCCGACATTACAACGGTTTTCAAAAGCCGCTTTCGATGCCTATTTTGCCCGGAGTGAAAACATTGATGAGCCCAATGTCATTCAAGCCATCGCTGAAGCGTGTAATGTGGATGGCGCCGCATTAGTGGGCAGAAGCGCGGAACAACCCATTAAAGATCAGTTGCGAGCGAATACAGAGGAGGCGATCTCTCGCGGCGCTTATGGCTCTCCGACAATGTTGCTTGGTGATGCCTTGTATTTTGGCAATGATCAGTTGCCCCTCGTCCAGGCGGCTCTCTCGTCCGAGGGTGACTAGGCCGCATCTGACTCCCGGCCACATGGTCCGGCATGAAACCGTCGCTTACGCGAAGCGATAAACCATTCCCGTAGTGCCGCGGATACAGGGTATCTCAGCTGCCCGCTATACCCCTTCGAGTGACAAGATAAGTCGCAAAGCTACCCAACCAATGACTCCCCGCATAGTGCTCAGGATTGACGCCTTCAAGACCGGCGATTCGATGGGTATCAGCGGTCGCCCTGATCACACCAATTCGTGGATCCTCGTTGGGTAAGGCACTCGCGATACCTTCCAACATCCACGCGCGACTCAGGTTCAACCCATCGAGGTGCACAAGATGGGGATCCGAGCGGTCGCTGACGGTCGCGGCTGGCAGCCAATCACCCGTTTCAGGAATCGCCAAAAACCCCGTCAGCCAGCTTGAAAACGCGCTCGGCGACAAGACGCGGCGCAGAAGGTCAGCCTCAGCGAGACAAGGCGAAAGGAAGTCAGCGCCCGAGGGTTCATAGTGAATGGGGCATCCTGTATCGGCGCCGTAAAGTGTTTGTGCGCGCTCTACGATCAACCCCTCTGTCACCTCATCCCCGGCAGCGCGCGCCCAATCGAGGGCTAATCCCAGCGCAAAAGCGGTTTGCGAATGGGTGCCGCTGCGCACAGGATAGGTCAGGTCGGGCAACCAGGACACCAATCGGTCGACCATCGCCGCCTCCAATGGCGCGATGTTCGCGCGCCACTCTCTGGCCTCATTGTCGTCCCATTCTTCGAGCTCAGTCACTAGCTGTAAAAGCCATGCAATGCCGTAGGGTCGCTCGAAAGACCTTCGGCCTTTAGCCGATACGTAAGCGGTCTCGGCCAACAGGTGCTCTCGCGTCAAACTTTGCGCGAGCGCTTTTCGTGCGGGCTGCACGTACTCGCTCTGCGGGTACTGCCTTGCCAATCTCGCTAATAGCCAATGTCCATGCACCGAGCTATGCCAATCGAGGCAGCCGTAGAAAGCCGGCGTTAATTCCCGCGGAGGCGCCACATCGGCATCGTTCTGCATGCTATGTGAAATATGATTGGGGTATTCCTGATGCACGCAGGCCAGTGCAAGGGTTGCGAAGCGGTCAGGAGCGGCACTATCGGCAGACGACGACCCCGCAAACGTGAGCGCTGAAAAAACGATAACGAGCATCGCGAGATCGAGGCGCATAATAAACGCTCCTATGGTTTTAATACCCGACACCAAGAGATCCGTGCACAGCCTGAGACAACCCGCACAGCACGCGGAAAGGGCAACCGGCGTGAAACGCTATCAAACTTGCTGTGGCTGTCAACGGGGTAAGTGCCCCGCTCTCTCAAGGCTTTGCTCATAATCTGACTGGTTTGCGTTCAGGTTAACAGCACCGTATTCATTGGTCAGTGAGTCTGGATGTTACTGCACCGCGTAAGGTGCTTATGCCGAAAAATAACTCAATACGCCGAGGCGGCCTGGCCCGCGGTTTACGCTTATCGCTGGCGGGTACGCGGGCGGGTGGCGCTTTTGCCATCCATGGCGCGCTAAAAAAAATACGCGGCGACGCGCGCGACGACGACACCCTGCTCGATCGCGAGGCCCGCCGATTCGCAAGGCAGCTGGGCGAGCTGAAAGGCTCATACGTCAAGATTGGGCAACTCCTCGCGCTACTGGGTGAGCACTTCCTGCCTGCACCACTCACCAAAGCGCTCCATGAGCTAGAAGCACAAACCCAGCCCGTAGCCTGGACGGAGATGCAATCCGTTTTTCTCTTAGGTCTGGGCGCTCAGTATTCCCAACTAGAAATAGAACCTGAAGCATTAGCAGCCGCCTCCCTCGCACAAGTCCACCGGGCACAGATCACCTCGACCGGCGAGCAAGTCGTCGTGAAAGGGCAGTATCCCGACCTCGTCGCGCTGCTTGATGATGACTTTAACGCCGTTGTCAAAATGTTGCGGCTGGCAAGGTGGATACCTGGAAGCCGGGACTTCGACAGCTGGCTCAGCACACTCCACAAGCAGCTGTTAGCGGAAGTTGATTACCCGAGAGAACAGCGAATGGCGCAGACGATGGCTACTGCGCTGGCCGAGCATTCGCAGTTGCAACGCTCTCCAGTGAGCATCCGGGTACCGCACTTCTGGCCAGAGCTCTGCTCTGTCGATGTCTTGACTATGGAGTATGTTGAAGGGCATCGCGCAGCCTCACCGGCAGTCGCAACATTACCTCAGCCAACGCGCAATGAGCTCGGCAAGGTGATACTGCAGCTCTTCTTTGCCGAGGTTTTTGATCTGGGCTTGGTGCAGACCGACCCCAACTTTGGCAACTACTTGATCAACGACGCGGGCACCGAGCTCACCCTGCTCGATTTTGGCTCTGTGTTTGAGCTTGATCACACCGTCCAGACAGCGCTCTGCAACACCATCCTAGCGGGCCTGAACAACGACGATGCGTGTCTCGAAAAAGCGCTGGTGCAACTGGGCTGCCTATCATCCGATGCAGGGGACAGCGCAAAGGAGACGTTCAAAGCCTTTATCGGCAATCTGCTCGAGCCGCTCCGTCCACCCGAGACGTTGCCACCGGAGTTTCTTAACGCCGAAGGCCACTATTGTTGGGGACGCTCCGGGCTCATCAACCGGACCGGGCAGCAGGTGGCACGATCACTCGCAAACCGAGAGTTCGCCATTCCCTCCGGCGACTTCGCCATGGTGGCGCGGAAATTGACCGGGGTGTTTACTTTTATCGCTGTGCTAGACGCCGAGTTCAATGGCCACGACATTGTTGCGCCCTACATCGCTAGAGCCAAAGTTTGATGAGGGTCGGTGAGCGATGAGAGAAGACACGCACAAGTCGCAAAGCACTGCGGCCAGCAGGAAGCAACGCGCGGTGCCAAAAGGTCGCGCTCAGCGCTTTGGCAAGTTCGCGCGCCTCGCCGGCGGCGTGGCCGGCAATATGCTAGCGCATGGCGCCGCGCAGTTGGCGACCGGCAAACGCCCTCGGATGAAGGATCTCCTGCTGACACCCAAGAATGCAATGAGACTTACGAAACAGCTGGCGGAGATGCGTGGCGCCGCGATGAAGCTGGGACAGATCCTTTCCATGGATACAGGTGATTTGCTGCCACAGGAGCTGGCCGACATCCTTGCGACTTTGCGCAATGCAGGCTACGCCATGCCGGACGCCCAATTGCAGGAGGTATTAATAGAAGGATTAGGCCCCCACTTTGAGAAAAAGCTGAAGGGGTTTGAGTCCCGACCATTCGCGGCAGCCTCTATCGGGCAGGTGCATCGATTATCGACGTGCGAGGGGCGTGCTGCTGTGCTCAAAGTCCAGTACCCAGGCGTCAAGGAAAGTATCGATTCCGATGTCGACAATCTCGCCTCTCTGCTGCGCGTATCCGGGCTACTGCCAAAGCACATGGATATGTCCCCCCTGCTGGCTGAAGCGAAGTCACAACTGCACGAAGAAGCTGATTATGAACAGGAGGCTCGGTACCTCAATGCATTTGTGCGCGCACTGGGTGACGACGAACGATTTCTGCTACCGAGAGTCATCCCATCCTTGAGCTCCTCACGGATTCTGGGTATGACCTTTGTGCCCGGAAAACCGATAGAGGATGTCGCCCACGCCGACGCTTCGGAGCGTAATCGCGTCGCAGCCCTTTTATTCGAGCTGTTCATGATTGAGCTCTTCGAATTGCGTCTCGTCCAGACCGATCCCAACTTCGCTAACTATCAATACAACGCAGAAACGGGGCAGGTAGTGCTGCTCGACTTCGGCGCGTCGCGGCGTTTTAAAGCGTCACTTGTTCGAGGCTATCGTGATCTGCTGGCGGGAGCCATCGCCGGCGACAGGCCATCAATGGTCAAAGCAGCTGAGTCGATCGGCTATCACTGGGGGCCCGATAACTCGGCCTACCGACAAACGCTGCTTGAGCTAGCAGACATCGCGTTGGTGCCGCTGATCGTCAACAAACCCTATGATTTCGGCCGCTCGCCCATTCCCCGGCAGCTTATGCAGCGGATCGAGCCACTTAGAAACAACAGTACCTTCTGGCAGGTGCCACCTATCGACGTCGCTTATATACACCGCAAAATCGGGGGCCTTTTTATGCTCGCAACACGATTAAATGCCACCATCAATGTGCACGAACTACTCCTGCCCTGGTTAGAACAACACGATACTGCTCCCTGACTTTCCGCTGAAGATAGATATCACTTCTACTGGCACAGCCGGCACCGTGCACCGCCGCGCGTTCCCGGAAAAACCCGGAGTGTGACTCCGCGTGAGGAGCGAATCAGTTGCTTGAGGGGAGAACCGAATCCGGTGCGGCAAACAGGAAATGGGCAATCACCAGCCCGGCGGGAATGATAGCGATGTTGTTCATATTCGGATTCAGCTATATCCCGATCCAGGGAATGACATCCAGCGAGTGCTCCACCACAGGTATCGCCGCTGCGGCCACGGGGTAAGCCATGCGGCCCGTGCTAGCTTCACGCTATCCAGCTTTTGCATTGCTGAGCGCATCCCCAGATCTGCTCAACGGAGCGAACGAAACCAGTCTAACGCTGATCTACTTCCAACCGGCACGATCAAACACCATGAGCGCAGCAGCCTGATTGACTCCAAGCTCAGAGGTGTTGAGTGGGTCTTCGGCAAATTCACCCAAAGCCACTACCTTTGAGGTCGCAGCAATCCCGGGCACGGCAGGGTATTCATGGTTGCCATTTGCGAACAACAACTGCGCTTGGTCACTGGCGAGGTATTCTAAAAACCTGATCCCGTTTTCGGGATTAGGAGCCGTTTTAACCAAACCTGCGCCGCTAATATTGACATGAGTGCCATTGCCTGCCTGATCTGGGAACACAATGCCTACGGCCGCTGCCACTGCTTGGTCTTGAGGATCCTCAGACGCCGCCAGCCTCGCTAGATAGTAGGTGTTTGCAATGGCAATACCGCATTCACCGCTGGCAACAGCGCGAATCTGGCCCGTATCGTTGCTCTGCGGCGTCCGCGCAAAATTGGCCACCACGCCTGCAGCCCACTCCTCGGCCGCCGCCTCGCCGTTTCTGGCCACGATGCTCGCCATCAAAGAGATGTTGTAGATGTTGCTCGAGGATCGGATGCACACCTTGCCCTTATGGACAGGGCTTGCCAGATCCGCATAAGTAGCGAGCGGTTCGGGCATGCCAGCGGCGCGGTTATAGACAATCACGCGAGCGCGTTTAGAGAGCCCCATCCAAAGGCCTTCGGGATGTCGCATGTTGTCGGGCAAACGATCAGCAAGCACGGCAGAATTAACGGGTTGAAAGATACCTGCTTGCTCAGCCCGCCACAGACGTCCAGCGTCCACGGTAATCAACAGATCTGCAGGACTCGACACTCCCTCACTTTGGATTCGTGCTATTAGCTCATCAGCTCCCGCCTCAATCAAATTGACCTTAATGCCGGTGGCCTCAGTAAAGTTGTCGTAGAGTGCTTGGTCAGTGTCATAGTGACGAGACGAATATAAGTTGACCTCGTCCACCGAGGGGTCGTCAGTCTTGCTCTCGTCCACGCAGGATGTAAGCGTGACCAGCAAGACCGCGAAGACAGGAATTAAAAACGCCTTAGACATAGAAGTATTCACTCATCTGCTGAATCGTTAACAATAATGAGAATGATTATCTTAATTTACTTAGCAGGAGATGCAAAAACAGCACCAGACTGCGGCACCACCCGCACCACAGAACCCACTCCTATCGCGGTGCCCGCATCTTTTGGCCAGTTCACAATCACCGTCAATTCGCCTCCCGTTGCATCAAACGAAACGCGAGTTAGCCTTCCGAAACTCTGAATATCAGTAATCAGGATCCCGTTATTGTCAGGCTGCAGCTCTAGACGGTCAGCATCGACGACCAGCAACGCATCACCATTGCTCGCGCCTGGATCAACCAATGCGCACCGATCCCAATCCCCCAGTGGCGTCAGAATTCGATCCGCATAAATTGTGCCTTCGAATACTTGAGGCTCACCGAATAACTCCGCGGCGAATCGTGACGTAGGCCTGTCGTACAGTGCCTGCGGTGTGCCGCACTCCACAATCAAACCCTGATCAAGCACTGCGACATTGTCAGCCATCATCAATACCTCAGCTGGATCGTGAGTGACGAACAGCCCCACAGTGCCTGTATCGCGAATGATGCGTCTGGCATCCTCTCGCAGGGCCCTTCTGAGGGGCGCATCTAGATTTGCATATGGCTCATCAAACAACAGGACCCTAGGTTCTGGCGCCATAGCTCGAGCCAGCGCAACGCGCTGACGTTGCCCCCCGGACAGGCTGTCTGGATTCCGCTCAGCAAAATCAGCCAACCCCACCCGCTTCAACCATTCTATCGCCAGTTTCCGCGCCCCTCTCTTCGGGAGCCCAAAGGCGACATTGTCAGCAACGCTCATATGCGGAAATAAAGCCCCTTCCTGGAATACCATTCCTATGGGCCTCTCCTCAGGCGACAACATCTTCGTTTGGCTTGCCAAGACCGCGCCGTCAAGAAGGATGCGCCCGCTCTGAACCCTCAGTAAGCCCGCCAATAGCCTCAATAAAGTTGTTTTGCCGCAGCCAGAGTGCCCAATCAAGCAGGTCACCTCTCCTCCGAAACTCTGTAGAGAGACATTGTTGAGTACCTGATGCGGACCAAAATGATGCGATACTTCTTCAATTACCAGCACTTGAATACACTAGCCGTTGTTAATACGCCCGCAGCAGTCTATGCATACTGTATCGCAACATTCCAGAGTTCTATTTCTGTTGCCCGCCTGGTTGATGGCCCTTGCGATATCAATTCCCGTCGTCGCCACCCTGTTGGCTGTTGCCGAACCACAAGGGCCGGCCTGGGAACATTTGCAAGAAACCGTACTCCATGAGTATGTGCTGAACTCACTCGCCCTGATGGCGCTGACAGGTGCGATATCGCTAGTCCTTGGCGTCGGCACTGGATGGCTGATTGGCGCCTGTGCGTTTAGAGGTCGGGAGACGCTAAGCTGGTTGTTGATGCTCCCGTTGGCTGCGCCAGCGTACATCGTGGCCTACGTCTACACTGACCTGCTCGAGGTATCTGGACCTGTACTGACTGCCCTTCGCTCTCTATTATCCCTCGATGTGGGGGAACTGCCTTTGCCATCGATCCGCACTCTGCCCGGGGCCGCCATATTGCTATCGCTGGTGCTGTATCCCTACATTTACCTACTTAGCCGCAATAGTTTCGCAGGTAGATCTGGCGCCCAGTTTGATGCTGCTCGAGTACTGGGCCACGGGCCGTACAGCGCTTTCTTCCGCATCGCTCTGCCCGCCAGCCGCCCAGCTATTTTAGGAGGCCTCGCATTGGTTTTGATGGAGACCCTCGCCGACTTCGGTGTGGTGAGCTATTTTTCGGTGCCCACATTTTCCACTGGCATCTTCCGCACTTGGCTTGGGTTGGGTGATGCCACGGCAGCCCTCAAATTGGCGGCTTTCATGCTGCTCTTTGTGATCATGCTCGTTGTTTTAGAGGAGCGGAATCGACGCGGAAGGCCAGACTCGACCGACCTAACACAAGCCTCTCGGATCAATTTGACAGGCGCAAAAGCTGGAGTCGCTGTTACCGCATGCCTCATTCCCGTCATGCTTGGATTTGCCATACCCCTGACGACGCTGCTCATCTACGCGTCTGAACACTTACAACAAAATACCAGCGCCAATTTTAGTCGCATGACAGTCAACAGCGTTTCTCTTGCGGTGACAGCGAGCGTCGCGATTACGTTAATCGCTTGGCTGCTCGCTTTCACGAAACGAATTTATCCAAGTCCACTTAATAATAGTCTGATCCGTGTCTCCACGATTGGCTATGCTCTCCCGGGTATTCTTCTGGCAGTCGCGCTCTTGAAGCCTCTGGGCGCCGCAAACTATTGGCTAGTCGACATCTGGCCAAATAGCACAGACGCTATTTTTACTGGCGGTGTATTCCTGCTCCTGTATGCCTACGTTTGCCGGTTTCTCACTGTGGCCTACCAATCACTCGAATCTGGCTTCGCCAGCATTTCTACTGACCTGGATGCGGCAGCGCGAACGCTGGGAGCGACGACACTCGGCCTGTCCTGGCGTATTCACTTACCTCTATTGAAACCGAGCATTTTCGGCGCCTGCTTATTAGTGTTTGTCGATGTCATGCGAGAACTCCCAGCGACTCTCATCCTTAGGCCATTCAACTTCAATACTCTGGCAACACATGTATACCGCTTGGCGAGTGATGAGCGTCTGACTGAGGCCTCGCTGGCGGCCGTGCTGATTGTGATGGTCGGAGTGATACCGGTAGTGCTACTGCAGCGATCTGGATCCTCCAGAGCGCCCCTCCTGACTAACCAACAGGGATCGGTGTAGGACCGCTGACCTAGACCCCCAAATGTCCGTGACCCCCTAAGGAGACCCTGCCTACGATGGGCTTTGCGTTGAGGTTAACCACCCTCCGCTCACTCGAGGCAGTCGGCTGCCCGTGAGATTGAGAAGTGGTTTGAAGATGTGGTGGAGCTAGATGGGATCGAACCGTCGATCTCAACACTGCCAGTGTTCGGTAATGAATACAAAAGTGTTTTAATTTCCGGGTTCCTAAATTCTAGGTCCACACACTAGGTCCATGCACTAGGTCCACGTTTACAGCAGCTCGAAAAGCGTGCGGGTGTGCGCTGCGATTTGAATCCCATCTCCGTCGGTTAAGGGACTCCTAATTTCTCAAAAAGGGACTCTTAATTTCTCAAAAAGGGACTCTTAAATTCTCAAAAAGGGACTCTTAATCTCTCAAAAAGGCCCCCACCGGTCATCAATCCGATGTGGCCCTGAAAGATCGGGATAGGGCGTGCATAAGCCCATCATCGAACCCTGAAATAGAACCGTCACGGCAACTTCACTGCAGCTTCACGTTAGTGGCATCACCCGTTCACATTAAATCGATATCTTGCCGGTGCTGAGAAATCATAGGGTCTCGGCAGCTGCTGATACAGACTGTGTGGGTTCTCTCAGTGGCTTCTTTGCCCTGCCGTTTGGCGGGGCTTTTTTTTGCCAGCGATTTGGGTTCCGCCTGATGGAGCCAGTCGGCACGGCGGGTTCCCCTACCAGCAAGTTAAGGGACTCCTAAATTATCCTCGCTTTATCTGTCAGAAAGGCGCAGGCTGGTGCAGGACTACAGAGGACAGAAAAATGAAAACAATCTTTGCGATATTAATGATGTGCTTCACGGGCTTTGCGTTTGCAGACGGTCACCTTGCAGGCGAAGAGGGTCACCACGCTGAGACAGAAGCGGGCTCGGGCGATCACTCTGCACACGGGGCCGATACAGAGGAAGGTGATGAGGATGAAGGGGAAGACGACGAGGGTGAAGAGCAGCCCGAGTAATTCCTGCCGGGCTTGGATATAGGCATATATTATTGATGCCTAAAGGCCCCCAATTCTCTCAGGCGGCTCCACCGGGGTCTGGAGGCCGCCCAGCTCCGAGTACCCGTTAGCCCGGGCCAGCTTCCACGTATGGCCGTACAAGGGCAATGGTCATGCCCTGCTTGGCCTGCCCAATCACATATAACCAAATGGTTGGACGCTGCGCCTGTTGTTGCGAGCCACTCTTATCAATGTGGCGCAATCCTGAACACGATCGTGCACGTTCGAGACAATTTGCAAGCCAGAAATCGGCCTGAAAGCTTTGGTATTTCTCGGAATTAGTGGTGGAGCTAGACGGGATCGAACCGTCGACCTCAACACTGCCAGTGTTGCGCTCTCCCAGCTGAGCTATAGCCCCACATCAGGTCCCGACGAGTGTCGAGGGGCGCAACAGTACGGATACCGCCGAATCGTGTCAAGCGAGCCATCCGACTTGCCAGGCCCACTCTCGAGTCGTTCAGGTCATGGGCCACCAAGGCGCAGTCCACAGCGATAGCCGATCACTAAAGTCGCTCTAGGCAGTGACCGTCAACAACCGCTCATCACAGTTGTCGTCCGCAATCGCCATTCATGGCACTTGTCATGGTCGCCACGAGGTGTCGTTAGAGCCCGCTTCACTACCCCGCTATCGGTAGTAAAATGCTGCGCTCTAACTGAGAGGTGTTCAACATGTTTGCCACATCCGTCCTCGCGTTTTCCAAAGCCGTCCTTATCATACCCGGCGCCCTATTTATCGTTTACGGCGCCATGTGCTGGTACAACCCTGAATTGCCTGCCGAGAACGCAGGTCTGTGGGTAGCGCATCATAATGGGCTGGCAGAACTTGCAGCAATGTACGGCGGGCTGCAAGTTTGCCTGGGATCCATCATCTTACTGTCGGGCATCCTCAAAGGTTATCTGCGTCCCGGACTGTGGCTGTTAATGATGGTGATGGGCGGACTGGCAGCAGCGCGCGGCAGCGTGGCTTTCGGCAACTTTGATCTGACCATTCAGACCGTCCAAGGCGCAGCCGACGTGGCGATGAGTTCGGATTTCAGCAGTTACACCTGGTATGCGCTATTGTTCGAGGCAACCTGCGCTCTGCTCGCAGGATTGTGCCTGCTGAACAGAGAAAATCAGAACTAGGCGTCAGGCAGTTATAGGTTCAGGTCGGCGTAAGCCTTGTCGAGCCGCTTGGCGGCTTTCTTCGAGACACCACCACAGGCCTCGATGGCGGCCCTCAAGCGGGCCCGGGTGATATCGGGCCCGAGAATCGCCATCGAATCGGGTATCGAGTAGGCCACTTTCTCGCCTGACAGCGCCACAAACAGCGGTGCAAACAGCACTTTGGGCTTGAGGCCCATAACTTCGGCCAACTCTTTGAGTGCAGCAAACAGCGCGTCGCGGCGCCAGTCCTGCTGCGCCTCCAATCGCCACAGTACAAACTGCATCTGCATTATTGCGTTCTCGCGAGCCTCACCCTCATCACCAAACGCCTCGACATCCAATGCCACGTCGCCAGACACGAGATATGCGGCCTGAGGGATGAAGTCGGAGAGCACCTCGATACGACCCTGCGCGTGGGGCAGAATCTTGTTCAGCGTCTCGCGGTTCAG
>CBFHSJ010000012.1:17623-31351 GCA_965658485.1 Luminiphilus sp. | reverse complement strand
CCGTGAAATTGCATCGCAGTATCAGCGGCATCACACACAAGCCGATTGGCGCGGTAGTTACACATCGATACTTTGTCGGTGAGGTTCTTGGCCACGTCGACTTTATCCATCTGGTCCATCTGCGCCGCGGTTTTGTAGATCAATAGCCGGAGCATTTCTGCCTCGGTCTGGAGCTCTACCAGCGGGAACTGTATGCCCTGATTGGTTGAGAGTGGCTTGCCAAAGGGCGCTCTCTCCTTGGTATAGGCAAAGGTTTCATTGAGGCAATACTGTGCGGCACCCAGAGACGAGGCGGCCTGGCGAATACGACTCTCGTGCACAAAGTGCATGGCGACCCGCAGTCCCTGATCGACATCGCCCAGCACATCGCTATCCGGTACGAAAACGTCTTTCAGCGTGCAGTGTGGGTGGTCGGTGGGCATGTTGAAGGTCCACAGGTACTCCCCGATCTCAAAGCCTGCCGCCGTCGTGGAGGTCACGAAACAGCCGATCCCCTTGGGACTGCCATCCTCGCCAGAGTGTCGCGCGAACACCAACACATGACTGGCCTTATGCAGACCCGTGGTCCACATTTTTTCGCCGGTAATCAACCAGCCATCAACTCCATCACGTGTGGTGCGTTCCGCGTGCGTTTCCATCCACGTGGCGTCTGAGCCATGCGCCGCCTCGGTCAGGCCGAAGCACCAACCCAGGTCACCCTGGAGTAACGGCTCCATCCATCGGGACTGCTGATCAGCCGTGCCAAAGTCGCGCAGCATCATGGGCGTCATCAAATTACCGACGATCGAGGTTTCGTTCTGCAGATCGTTATGCAGCCCCAGACCCTTGCTGGCGAGGTACTCCCGGATGCGCGCCATGGCCAGATTGCTGCCATTTTGCCCACCAAATTCCTCGGGTAACGCGTAGCGAAAGTGCCCGGCCGTATCCGCCCGCCGACGCATCTCTCTCAGCAGCGCTTCCCAGTCTTCGCGGGGCAAGCCATTTCGATCCCAATCCGTGCGTGCGTGCTCGCGGCGGTGGTCAAAGAAGCGGATGTTGTCATCCTGTGATTCGAGAGGCTTGATCTCTCGCTCGATGAAGTCATCGAGCACGATGAGATAGTCTTCGATTGGCTCGGGGATATCGAATAGAAAAGGCTGGTTCATAGGTGCCTCAATGATCGAATTTCTGCTTCAGCGTCACGTCTGACATCGCGGCAGGTGCTTTAATTAAGCTAAGGTCTGCCGTGGCTGCACCGCTTGTTAAATCATAAAGCTTTGTGTGTGTTCAAGAGTCGTCCCGCCACTTGTCCTCGGCGACTTTGCGACTGGCATAGCGGGGGTTGTTGATAGCAGTGACCAGAAGCTGCCGCTGCTTCAGGTAATCAAAGAAGTGGCTGTTTGCGTCGATCTCTCTCGCTGCGAGCGCGCGGGCCAATTGTTGCGGTGCGGTTCCCACTCCTGGGTCACCCGGGAGCCATTGCTGTGCGGCGGCGGCGTCCAGCGCCGCAAGCTCCGGACCGAGTTGTTGCTCCCGATCGATAATCCCCAGCACATTGGCGGCTACGCGGGCATTGAATTGATCGCGTCCGGATAGCGCGGGTAGCGCGCTGTCCATCAGGAAGCCTTTGACCGCCCCCAGCAGTTCCGAGATGGTGACGTCAGAGGCAGTCGTCTGCGCCTCGTCCTGACTCATGCGTGTTCCCATTCTTCAATTAATAGCAGGATATCGAGTTCTGCTTCCGAGCGCCGGCGCGCCACCGCAGCGCGCTCTACGTCCCCGTTGCCGCTATGCCATAGCGCGCCCATGGTCTGGCATACCAAACCCCAACTGAGTGCCGCGAATATTTCCCAGTAGCGGATGGTGACCAGATCAGGCGCCCACCCCGCCGCAGAGTTATAGCCGGCGATCAAATCGTCGTATTCACCAAAGCCACCTACGGGTTTATGTAGCTGTCCGAATCGCCAGACGTTTGCGCAGAGGTATCCCAGATCCTCTGCCGCCGGGCCTTGATGGGTCAGTTCCCAGTCGAGTACGCCCGCCAGTCCCTGCCCATCGACCAGCAGATTGCCCGTGCGGAAATCGCCGTGCAGGAGCACACAGGATGCCTCGCTTGGCGCATGGTCAATGAGCCAGTTGAGACCGAACTGCATCACCGGAGAGATGTCGCCAAACGCGTGTAGCCGTTTCTGCGCTGCGGCAAAGCGCTTTTCTAATGTAGTGGGACCAATATTGGGCGGAAGTTTTGAGCAGTCAATGCTGTGAATGCGCCCGAGCGCCTCGCCACACTGAAAAGCCAGCCGGCTCCTAGCCACCTCATAAGTATCGTCAACCAACCATTTATGGGGAATGCTCTCGCCCGCGATGAAACCCATGAGAAAGGCCTCGCCAATGGGGTGTGTGGCGTCAAAGACCGCGTGGATTTCAGGTACCGGCACCGATGTTGATGTCGCCAGTTGAATCACCGCCGCTTCGTCCACCAAAGACAGTCCGAGAATGTTGCCCTCGAGCTGATCAATAGAGTCGGCCGAGAATGGCCGTCGTCTCAGGATCAGTTGTGTGCTGCCCCACATCAGCCGCCAGGTCTCGTTGTTGGCGCCGCCCGACAGCCGCTCTAACTGCGTCACCTGCTCGCCGGGTACTTTCCCGGCGAGGGATTCTCCTAACTCGGTATTCAGCAGCGCTGTCAGTTGATCAGGTGACATGGATGAAAACGCTCCGGGCGCACAGCGTGCGGCGGTGCAGCGGTTAGCCCTTTTCGATCTGGAAGGTCAGGCCCGCATGATCCTGTAGTCGCGCCATCAACGCGTCACCCATCGCAGCTGCGGGCGTCCATAGCCCTCCAGAAGCCAGATCCGGGTTGACCAGTAAACACATCGCCGCCTCGGCAAGCATTTTCGACGTTGAGCCGTAGCCGGGGTCCCGGTCTCCCTGCACGCTGCTGATCATCAGTTCGCCCTCACTGCTCTCGCCCGCAAAGATCGCGTCGTAATTGCCGTTCTCGCGCTCCTCCTTGGTGGGACCCTCGCCAGGCTGGAGATCACTTTTGGCGACCGAGTCGTCCTTGGCCACATAGTCAGCCGCGGCTTTGCCTTGATCACCGTCGCCGGTAAGGAGCATTTCGTCGTAGCGGAAATCCTCTCCGTACTGATGTCCCAGCAGAAAATTGGAACGGTGAATATTCTTGGTATTGATCGGTGCCATGATAAACGGCGCGCTCCAGCTCTGCAGTTCGTCGTCGTACTGCGGCGCCATGCCGGCGGGTTGTTCGGGCCCTGTGAACCCCTCCGTTAGGGCAAACGGGTTGGTCAGGACCTGAATGATGGCGGGATTGGCCTTGGCCGATGCCATGGTTGCGCGCATGGACGCGATGGTGCCGCCCGAGAAGGTGCCATTCATGGCGCGGACCCGGCCTTTGACCGTCGCGATCGGCTGGCCCGTTTTGGCGATAGCGTGTTGCTGCAGCCGATACACACCCAGGTCAAACGGGATGGAGTCGAAGCCGCAGCTGTGAACGATGCGCGCGCCGGATGCTTTGGCCGCGCTGCTGTATTGCGCAATCGTCTCGTGCATCCAGCTCGGCTCTCCCGTCAGGTCCACATAGTCGATGCCGCGCTCGGCACATTGCTTGACCAGTTCGTCGCCGTAGAGCTGATAGGGCCCGACGGTGGTAATGACGACCCGGCAGGCCTCGACCATTTGTGTCACCGAGTCGGGGTTGTCCACATCCACAGCGAGGAGCTCGACGGCGTCACTAATGCCCATCTCGGCGCGGACAGCGGCGAGCTTATCCAGCGACCTGCCCGCCATCGCCCACTTTAAGTCTGACCCGGCGTATTCGGCTGCGAGATATTCAGCAACCAGACGACCGGTATAACCCGAAGCGCCAAAAACAACGATATCGAAAGGCTTGTCTGAGAGGGGCATGAGTGGAAAAGCTCCTGCGGTTGAAATAAAAGGGACGGAAAGGGTAACCCCTTGTCTGGCATGAGGGGAAAAATTTTAGGCGTTAGAGAGCGAACCTGATTCCGTCAGCCGGCCTGCGTGACTATGATCCCTCTATGAGTGAAGACCTGCGAACCCGCCAGGCGATCAGTCGCCTGCTGGCTGTCGTCTCCATGCCTCTCTATCCTGCCGCAGGCGCCACCGTCTCAATATTGAGCTGACCCGCCAGCCCCGCGGTACGATGCACACTGATCTCGGCGTACTCGGGGAGTTGAATCATCTCAAACATGGCTGCGCGGGTGGGGTACATGGCGATCGCTACCTGATCCCACAGCTCTTCTACTTCTCCGAGCATCAGCCGCTCCACGTTGGCCCCAAAAATCAGTTTTCCACCTACCTGAGTAATGACCTTGGCGACTTCAGCGGCATAGAGCGCGTAAGCCTCTCGCCCTGATAGAGGCGTCTCCCGGCCATCCTCGTACTCGGCATATGCTTTGAATTTAAGTAAATTCACCATGAAGATCGGCCCCGCGGCGTCCGGTGCAAGGAACCCCTCGATTTGCTCCGCGGTGGGCGTGACGGCGTTGTGCACTTCCATGGGTGGCTCCTGTTCGGTCTTTGCACTGTAATGCTATTTGTCCAAGCGTTTGATGGCCCGGCCAGCCTGGGGTTTCTCAGCGCTCTATTCAAAAGCAGAGAGCCTGGATGCGATCCCCCCGACATAGTGGCATAATTTATGTCATAACTTAAGCGATGACCTCAGGCGGCTCGACATAATGGAAACTCTTCGAACACCCGATAGCCAATTTCAAAATTTGCCGGACTATCCCTTTGAGCCTCATTACACCGAGATTGACTCGGGTGATGGCAGCAGCATCAGGATTCATCACGTTGACGAGGGTGATCGCGCCGCGCCCATCGTCCTGTGTTTGCACGGCCAGCCGAGCTGGAGCTATCTCTATCGCAAAATGGTGCCGCTATTAACTGCATCGGGATTACGGGTGATCGCCCCGGATCTGCCGGGATACGGAAAATCAGATAAGCCCGCGACGCGCGAGGATTACAGCTACCAGCGACAGGTCGATTGGATGGGCTGCTGGCTTGAAGCGAATGATTTCGGCGACATCACTTTTTTTGGTCAAGACTGGGGCGGCTTGATTGGCCTGCGGCTAGTCGCAGATCACCCGGATCGCTTTGCCCGGGTCGTTGTGGGGAATACCGCGCTGCCTATGAACCCCGACCTTGAGCAGGACATTGTTGAGAAGGTCATGGCGTTCCGGCAGGACGGGCAGCGGCTCAGCTTCCGCGACATGGCCTTCGCGCTGTCGCGGCTGAGGGGGGTGGTTAATGAGCCCGATGCGTTCCCTATGGGTTTTGCTCACTGGCAAAAATTTTGCTGGAACACGGCAGATATGCCTGCCGGCTTTATGATGGAAATGATGATCAAAGCGCCGGCAACCTGGAAGGTTGCGCCGCGCGTGCTGCTGAATCAGTATCTGGGAACCGTCCTTCGACCCATCACGCCATTGGGTCGCGCTTATGAGGCCCCGTTCCCCCATGCCCGTTACAAAATGGGCCCGCGCGCCATGCCCGGCCAGGTGCCGACGTTACCCACCGATCCTTCGCTTGAGGCGCAAAAACAAGCCTGGGAATTCTTTTTGCAATTCGACAAGCCGTTTCTCTGCTTGTTCACCGCGGACGACCCAGTGACACGGGGGGCGGAAAAGAGTTTTATCGAGCGCGTGCCCGGCACAACGGGGCTGCCACATCAGATATTTCCGCGGGGCGGTCACTTCCTGCAGGAGTCTTGTCACCGTGAGCTGAGCGCGGCGATCAGTGAGTTGATCAGCTCGACCTAGGCGACCGACTTCAGAGCACGGTCACGCCCCGAAGGGGGTCGTCACCACTGATCAGATTGTGAAAAGCCTCCGCCAGTCGTTCGCTCTCGCGAACACAGGTTTCCCAATACGTGACCCGCGCTGAGGGTGACATCACGCGAAAGTCGCCGCGGTCAGGAATCTTACGGTGTGGCAGTTGCGCAAGAAACGCGTCGCTCGGACACATCAACACCAGCTGGTCGATTACCGATCGCTGGGGAGTCCGCCAGCGGAGCATCTTGTCGAACCAGCCCGGCGTCAGCCGGTCACGAAAGTGGGGATACAGCACCAGCCCCGGTGACTGGTTAGCCTTGAGCGTAAAGTGGTAATCAATGATGCCCCCGTCCCAGAAAGGCCCACCCGAGGCACCAGGTATGGTGGGTTCGCACTGCATCAAAAAGGGGATGGCGCCGCTCGCTTTGAGCGCCGGGATTAAATTCAGCTCGTTAATGGGAGTGAGCTGAGTATTGAACCCGTTGGTGAACGGCAGTGAACTGAGCTCTACATGACAGAAGGCGACGCGATCGAATAACAGTCCCAGCCCTCTCCGACTCACAGCGTTGCCGAGGGTCGCAGTGGCCATGCCCACACCCAGTTTCCAGCCGCTTTCTCCTCGCGCAACGCCCTTGGCCCGTGCGGTGACGATCGCATTATGTAAGGTCGGGTGGTTTGTAATCTGGCGCGCGCCCTCTGGCCCAAGCGCTTCCCGCAGCATCCGCTCTGCGACCTCGCTGACCTCAATGGGCGAAGGCCTCGCGCAGCTGTATTCCTGATACAGGTAGGCGTGCTGTAGTCGTGAAATCGCTGCGCCGGGATCATTGAGGCTCAGGCAGGCGTGGCGCCAGGTACCGATCGAGGACCCCAGTAACGTCATCGCCTCGCCTCGCCCCAGCAACAGCGCTCGACCCAGCATCTTGTCCAGCTCTGAGAGGATGAGCCACTTGGGACCGCCCGAGGCGCCTATCAGGGTGCTAAAGGAGGCTGACTGCCAACCCCGCTCGCCGATGGTTTTGGCGGCCTCACTGCCCATGTACACAGAAAGAGCGCTTTGCATGGTTCCTGACCTCTGCCACACCGCAGTCGATGCGCGCTTGTTGGCGTTTTGTCCACTTCAGTCTAACGAATTACGGTCATTTGCTCGTTTTTGGTCAAAACAGGCACGGTGCTTGCAGTGTTAACGAACCGGGCGCGGTGCGGGGAGAAAACCCCGCGGTGCTCCCGCGGGCTGAAGTGCATTTGGTGCGCAATAAAAAGGGGGCGCGTTATCAGGATGGATAGCGTGACAAAAGGAACACTGGTTTAACAAAGTGGACAGACAATATTATGGACGATGAACACAATAACCGGCCTGCACTGCAGGCAGTGCTGGAGCGAATGCTTCAAGAGGCGTCGTTGCCTGACAGCGTCGCCATTAATTTTATGAGGTGGTATGCAGGCGTCACTCAGAGCCTGGCGCGACGCGCGAAAACCGCTGAAACCGCGCCAATAGTGGGATTTACCGGCTGTCAGGGCTCTGGCAAAAGTACGGTGGTACCGCTTATGGCCAATGTGATGCGTGAGTTCCACGGTGTCTCCGCGGTAGTGCTGTCCTTGGATGACTTTTACCTCACCAAAGCCGCGAGAGCTGCGTTGGCGGCGTCGATTCACCCGCTTTTTGCTACCCGCGGGGTGCCGGGTACCCATGATCTGGCGCTATTGAATGAGACGATTACCGCGCTGCGCCTAGCCAGGGCAGCGGTGCCCGTGCCGACATTCGACAAAGCGCGGGACAATCGCACCGAAATGGTGCATTGGCGCCAAGTGAGTGCGCCTGTGCAGCTAATCTTGCTTGAGGGGTGGTGCATCGGCCTTTCGCCTCAAAAGGACAGTGAGTTAGAGGAGCCGGTCAACTCGGTGGAGGCCGAGCAGGATCCGTCGCTGGTGTGGCGCCGTGAAGTCAACCGGCAGCTGGCTAACGGATACGCGGACTTGTTCGGGGAGCTGGAGGCGCTGCTGTTGCTGCAGGCTCCCAGCTTTGAAACGGTATTTGAGTGGCGTTGGCAACAGGAGCAGCGCCTGTCCGAGCAGTTCCAGAAGGATCACCCCGGCAAGCCAGACCCCACCATGAGCCGCTCGAAGGTGGCGGACTTCGTCCTGCATTACCAGCGGTTAACCGAGCATGCGTTGAAGACACTCCCTGACCAGGCTGACTTTGTGTGGGAACTGGCGGGCGATCGCGTGGTCGAGCGCATGTGGTTGACGGAGGTCGCGGCATGAGCAGCGCAGTGATCTATACCGATCTCGATGGCACTTTGCTGGATCATCACACCTACGCCTTCAGTGAGGCTCGAACGACTCTCTCAACTCTGCTTGAGCGCGGCATACCGATTATTCCCTGCACCAGTAAAACGCGAGCGGAGACGCTCATCCTGATGCAGGCCATGGGCATCGACGGGCCCATGATCGTTGAGAACGGGGCGGCGATCTGGGTGCCGATGAATTGGGGTCTAGAGCGGCCCGAGGGGTCAGACAGTGATGCTCATGCGTGGTGTCATAGCTTTGGCCCCTCTCGAGGCATGATCCGGCGGCAACTCGCGATTCTGAATATTGAGTGGGGCAACCGTTACCAGTCTCTCTGCGATTTATCCGACAAGCAGGTCGCCGCGGTGACCGGTTTGGATCTTGAGAGTGCGGCCCGGGCAAAGCAGCGCCAGCACAGCGAGACCCTCGTTTGGTTGGGCACGCCGGCCGACCGCAAGGCGTTCGCTACTCAAGTCGAAGCGCTGGATATGCGTTGTGTCGAGGGGGGGCGGTTTGTTCACGTGCTGGCTTCGGGTGGTAAGGCAGAGGCAGTCAGTTGGCTCCATCACAAGATCCGGAGAGAGCGCCCCGACTTGGAGTGGGCCCGCAGTCTGTCAGCGGGGGATGCCGAGAATGATGTCGAGATGCTTGAAGTCACCGACTTTGCGCTATTGGTGCGATCACCCGTTAACGAGCCGCCAGCGGTGCGGCGAAGGGGCGGCTTGGTGATCAGTGATATTGCGGGTCCGGCAGGCTGGGCCGAGGGGGTGGAAGCGCTCATTGAGCGAGTGGAAGAGGAGGAAGAACGTGGCCGACTTTTATCAAAACGGCACGATCACAACGCTGCATAACCTGGGTGAGCGCTCTACTGCGGATCTGGAACAGGATCTGCTGCAGTTCAGTGAGCGACGCCCGCTGGGTTTGATACTGCCGTCGCTATATTCGGAAATTCAGACCCCTGCGCTGCCTGCCATTATTGAGGAGCTGAAATCAGTTCCCTATCTGTCGCAGATTGTGATCGGTCTCGATAGGGCGACCCAGAATGAATATCAGCACGCGCTGAGCTTCTTTGCCGATCTGCCGCAGCACCATCGCGTACTGTGGAACGATGGGCCGCGCTTAAAAGCGATCGACGCTCGGTTACAGGCGGCGGGTCTCGCGCCACAGGAGCTAGGTAAGGGGCGCAACGTTTGGTACTGCATGGGCTATGCATTGGCGACTGGTCGGGCGGAGGCGATTGCGTTGCACGACTGCGACATCCTGACCTACGACCGCAGCTTGCTGGCCAGGCTGATTTATCCGGTCGCGCATCCTATCTTCGGTTACGAGTTCTGTAAGGGTTACTACCCGCGGGTCTCCGAGAACAAGATCAATGGCAGGGTGTGCAGGCTATTGGTCACGCCGATGATTCGGGCGTTGAAGCGTATTGTCGGTGAATCGCCGTACCTCAATTATTTAGACAGCTACCGCTACATCCTGGCGGGCGAGTTTGCCTTTCGTAAACGCCTGCTGGGTGATCTGAGAATCCCCACCGACTGGGGTTTGGAGATCGGCGTGGTATCAGAGGTCTACCGCAGTAACAGCAACAAGCAGATCTGCCAGGTCGACATCGCCGATAACTATGACCACAAGCATCAGGATCTGTCGTTGGATGATCAGAACGCCGGCCTGTCGCGCATGTCACTCGATATCGCGCGATCGCTTTATCGCAAGCTCGCGATTCAAGGCACGGTGTTCAATCAGGAAACGTTCCGGACATTAAAAGCCACCTACTATCGAATGGCGCTTGATTTGATCGAGACCTACCGCAACGACGCAATCATGAATGGCTTGAGTTTTGACATTCACAGGGAAGAGGAGGCGATCGAGCTGTTCGCCGAGAATATTCTCGAGGCCGGCGTGCAGTTTTTGGAGCGCTCCTCAGAGGCGCCTTTTATTCCCACCTGGAACCGGGTGTTCAGTGCCATGCCCGACATCTTTGACGAATTGATTGCCGCGGTAGAAGCCGATCACGAGGAATTCTCTGCCGCGCGTGCGTTGCCGAAAGTCGCCCGGGGATGATCAACACGTTATCCCAGCGGCTGCGCGAGCACCTCGCCGCGGTCTACGGCGAAGCCTTCTCAAATGGCGCGCTGAACAGCTGGGTTGATCGTTTACTCGAGGCCGCGCAGCTGAATGCCGCGCAAGCGCCACCACCGGCACACCGCAACCTGTGGGATGAGACCGATGTGGCGGTAATCACCTATGGTGACTCACTACTCAATGGACAGGAGCCGCCGCTCAAGACCTTACACGGTTTTTTGACACAGCGGTTGGGTGCACTGGTGAGCTGGGTGCACGTGCTGCCCTTTCATCCCTGGACATCGGATGACGGTTTTGCGGTGCTCGATTATTCGAGCGTAAATGAAACGCTGGGAAACTGGTCGGACATCACCCGATTGGGTGTGGATTATCGATTGATGGCGGACCTCGTGCTCAATCACTGCTCAAGTCGATCGGCCTGGTTTGAGAATTTTCGCAAGGGCGAGTCCCCCGGCAACCACTACTTTTTTGCACCGGACGAGGCTTTTGATACCAGCCATGTGGTCAGGCCCCGGACCTCTCCGCTCCTGAATCTTGTTGCCACAGAGCAGGGCGAGCGGGCCGTCTGGTGTACCTTCAGTCCGGATCAGGTCGACTTCAATTTCACCAACCCGGCGGTGGTCGTGGAGTTCGTCACCATCATTCGTCAGCTGCTGGATGCGGGGGTGCGCGTATTCAGACTGGATGCTGTGGCGTTCCTATGGAAGGAGAGCGGCACCACTTGTATGAACCTGCCCCAAACGCACGAGCTGATAAGGCTGTTTCGCCTGATTATCGAGTGCGCGCAGGCCGATGCCATCGTCATCACCGAGACCAACGTCCCCAACCGCGAGAACCTGTCTTACTTTGGCAATGCCAATGAGGCACATGGTATCTACAACTTCTCCCTGCCGCCGCTTCTGGTGCACGCGCTGGTGACCGGCACCAGCCGCTACCTGTCGACGTGGATGATGAGCATGCCGCCCGCGCAGGACGGCACCATCTATTTCAACTTCATTGCTTCCCACGACGGCATCGGATTGCGCCCGGTGGAGGGTTTGTTGGAGCAGGCAGAGGTCGATGAGCTGCTGGCGACGATGGAGCAGTTCGGTGGTCGGATCTCGTGGCGAGAGACTGCCGGCAGTGAAGCCAAGCCCTATGAGATCAACATTGCGCTGAGAGACGCACTGCAGGGTACGAACCGTGGCAAGGATGAGTGGGGGCTTGAGCGCTTCCTTTGCGCGCACGCCATTATGCTTGGGCTCGAGGGCGTGCCCGCTTTTTATCTCCATTCTCTGCTCGGTACCCGCAATGACCTGGAGCGTTTGGCGCACACCAGCCACAACCGATCCATCAACCGGCATCAGTGGGAGCTGAGCGCGTTGACGAGCGCGCTGGATTGCAACGCGTCGGACCACCATGGAGTCTTTGAGGCGTTGAAGCACCTCATTGCCCTGCGCAAAGCGCAGCCGGCATTCCACCCCAACGCGACGCAATTCACTCTGCCCTTGGGTGATGAGTTGTTCGGGTTCTGGCGACAATCACTCGACCGGCGTCAGAGCCTGTTTTGTGTGCACAACCTCACTGGTGAAGAGCAGGTCCTGCCGCTGAGCCGCTTGAATCTCGTGGTCAATCATCGTTGGCGGGAGCTCATTTCCGGGGCGCCCGTTGAAGAGGAATTGCCAGAATGGACCCTGTCTCCATACCAAACGCTCTGGATTACCAACGGCTGACATCCGCCGCTTGAATCGGTCACATCAACCGTGTCAGCCTGTCCCCATGAATTGGATATTGTTTCGACCTGCGCGCACCGCGCTGAATCTGCCGATAGCCACCGCTTTGCTGTCCCTCATGTTGGTACCGACCGCCTGGTCGTGGTCTGACCACGCGAGCCTTGTCTGGCCCTTGCTCAGGAGTCAGCCGGAGCTCATTTACCAGACCGTAGAGGCGGAGCCGCTCGACGCGTTCCTGATCGCCGAGCAGGAGGGCATCGCGCGAACGCTTGCGGCAGTGGAGTCGTGGTCTGTCGCGACCATGGAGCACTACCCGCCGACCCCGGTGGATCTCCACTGGGGGACGGATCATCCGCCCACCGCTGAGCGCTTTTTTGCAGCGATCAGGGTCAACCCGATGCTACCGTATCGCCTCTACGTGGACCTCTCCCCTGAGCGTGCCCAGCCGGAGCAAGCGCCGCTGACTTGGTCCGAGCTGAGCTTTTTAGGGGGCGGCACCTCGCAGTTGGCCGCGCGCTATTGGGCGGTCGAGCCCGGCGAACCTGTGTCGACTGCGGAAGTGATCGCCAGCGCCAACGATGAGCCCGATTTCGGGATGGACATTGGGCTATTCGAGGATAACGGCACCGACTTTGGCCAGCGCTATGGTTTTGGTATCCAGCCCTTCGGGAACCCCAATCTTGATTACAGCTCCCAGGCGCCGTTTCACATGGGGTTTTACCACCTCGACTGGCTGACAAGGACGGCACAGCCCTCGCTGTTGCGGACTTACCCCCTGTGGCGGATCGCACTGTTCGGCGAGCTGGCCGAGCTCGCGTTTAGCACCGGGCATGACTATTGGGGCTGGCGCTTTCTCGGCTGGGGCCTGCACTACGTTGGTGATCTCACCCAGCCCTATCATGCGATACCGCTGCCCGGTGTTGGCACCGTCGACGCGCTGTGGTCGGTGGTGCAGGGCAAGACTGAAGAGCTCGTGCAGTTGGTCTCAAATCGGCATGGCGTTATCGAGTCCTATCAATATCAGCGGCTGACCCGCGCCTTAGAGGCCCGGCAGTGGTCGGCGCCGTTGCTGAAAGCGATATCCGATTACCCGGATACCACCGCCGTCGAGTACGAATCCTTTGTCATGGCGTTAACCGCGGACTCAGTCGATGCAGCAGCCGAGTTTGACGCGGCCATCGAGCGCAATGTGCCATCTCGCTTTGTCAGTGACCCCAGTTTTGAGTGGACGGGGTCAGGTTTTGAGCAATCGATCGTGCAAGGGGTAGCCGATGAGCAGGGCGAGTCAGCTATTGCGGAGCTTGACGCCGCGGTGATCGTGCAGCTCACGCGGTTCTCGGCGGTCGCCAGCCGCTGGATTGCCCGCGGCCGGCTGGCGGGGCCACCCTCTCTGGATGAAAGCCAGTGACAACTGACCTGCAGCTCGGAGCAGTGAGGTAAGGAAATGTCTGATCGATTTGAACTCGATCCGCGGTTGGCGGCCGACACCTTTTTGGTGGGGGAGACGCCGCTCAGTCAGGTGTTGCTGATGAACGACGCGCGCTACCCCTGGCTGATTCTGGTGCCCCGGCGGGCCGACATCACCGAGCCTTTTGAGCTCAAAGAGGCCGATCGGGCGCAGCTGTGGCAGGAATCAATGCGGCTCGGCCAGGCGATGAAAGCGCACTTCGCTGCCGACAAACTCAACATTGCCGCGCTCGGTAATCAGGTGGTGCAGCTGCACGTGCACCACATCGCCCGATTCCACGTCGATGCCGCCTGGCCCGGCCCGGTCTGGGGTGTCGGTAGCGCAGTCCCTTATCAAAAGGCCGCCGTCGATACGCTCATGTATGACCTGCGCAGCGTGCTCCAGA
>CBFHSJ010000012.1:4862-17525 GCA_965658485.1 Luminiphilus sp. | reverse complement strand
TCTGCGCGCTCGGCAGGTCTGCGGGGCAGATTTTGAGCAGTTTGATTACGTTGTGGCGATGGACCGAGACAACCTGAGTTTGCTAGAGGCGGACTGCCCCCCGTCGCGCCAAGACCGACTGAGCCTGATGCTCGACTGGGCGGAGGGGTGGGGCGATGAAGTGCCGGACCCTTACTATGGCGGCGACGAGGGGTTTGTTCAGGTGTTCGATATGCTGACCGAGGCGTCTCAGGGTTTGCTGGCACACATCGTATCTGCCCATGGTCTGGTGTCGCGACGCTCCTGACGCGCTCACTCGATGAGCATTTCGCTCCAAGATTTCTAGGGCTACCTCATGAAATGTTTGCTGCAACGCGTTACCCAGGCATCGGTCACCGTGGCGGGCAAGGTCGTGGGCAAAATCGATCAAGGTCTTCTGGTGCTGGTGGGTGTTGAGCCTGAGGATGCCGAGCAAACGGTCACCCGCATGGCCGAGCGCCTGCTGCGCTACCGGGTGTTTTCCGACGCCGAGGGCAAAATGAATCTGAACGTTGCCCAAGTCCAAGGGTCCATTTTGCTGGTATCGCAATTTACGCTGGCCGCCGATACCACCAGCGGCAACCGACCAGGCTTCTCGACTGCTGCGCCACCCGAGCAGGCGTCCAATTTATGTGATCAGTTGGCAGGCGCGTTGCGAAAAGGGGATGTCCGGGTCGAGACAGGCTGCTTTGGCGCAGACATGCAGGTAGCGCTGGTGAACGATGGTCCGGTAACGTTTCTGCTCGAGGTCTGACTTCTTGGGCTTTGATCGCCGGCTGACCTCCGGCGAAGGTTGTCAGGTGTGTAATACCACCGGCAGTGATGAATAACCCCGGACGAAGTTCGACAATACGCGTTCGGGTTGGCCGACCACCTCCACGTGAGAGAAGCGCCTGAGGACTTCCTCCCACAAGATGCGCAGCTGCATCTCGCCGAGGCGGTTACCCATGCACCGATGAATGCCGAAACCGAAGGAAAGGTGGTACCGGGGGTTCTGGCGGTCAATGATGAACGCGTCGGGGTTCTTAATCGCGGTCTCGTCGTGATTGCCCGATAGGTACCACATGACCACCTTGTCGCCTTGCCGAATCGTTTTGCCGCCGAGTTCGACGTCCCGCGTAGCGATGCGACGCATGTGCATAAGCGGCGTCTGCCAGCGGATCACCTCGGACACCATGCTTGGGATCAGACAGGGATCCGCTTTGAGCTTGGCGTACTCGTCCGGGTTTTGATTAAGCGCCAGTACGCCACCGGTGATCGAATTGCGTGTGGTGTCGTTGCCCCCCACGATCAGTAGCACCAGGTTGCCCAGGTACTCGAGCGGGTCGTCCACCATGTCCCGCGTTTTGGGATTGGTCGCCAACAGGCTGATCAGGTCCATGGTGTCAGGCGGATTATTTTTACGCTGATGCCATAACTCGGTGAAGTAGGCCAGGCACTCGTGCAAGGCGGTGGTGCGTTCGTCTACATCGCCATCACTCCCCGCGATCTCGGGTAGGGAGGTCGCCATGTCTGACCAGTAGGGCAGCTTGTGCCGATCTTCAAAAGGAAAGTCAAAGATCGTGGCCAGCATTTGTGTCGTGAGGTTGATCGAGACTTTTTCGACCCAGTTAAACGACTCGCCAACGGGGAGGCCGTCCAGAATATCGCTGACACGTTGTCGAATCAGCGCTTCCATATCAGCCAGATTGCGCGGCGCCACCACACCCTGCACGGCGGCGCGCTGTACGTCGTGAATCGGTGGGTCCATCGCGATAAATTGGCGGACGGGCAAGTCATCACCATAGTCACCGATAGTGATCGCGGGTTCTGAAGAGAATGCCTCATGGTTACCGTCGACCGCAGTGATGTCCTCGAAGCGGGTCACCGACCAAAAGCCGCCAAACAGGTCGTTCTCGCTCCAGTGCACCGGATCCTCAGCCCGTAGTCTGGCAAAGTAAGGCCGCCAGGTGTCCTGTTGGTAGAGCGTGGCATCGCTGACATCGATTGCGTCGATGGGGAGGGTGCTGACGTCTTGGAGTGGTGCGTTCATGGAGCGTTCTTCTCGTTATGATTTTTTAAGGTTTGGCGTGCCAAGCTAAGGGCATTGGCTCTGATCGGTGAGCTGAAGTGTCGATGCTACAACGTCATCATCTGCATCGATACATCCGTTTGCGAGCAGATGGCCCGGTCTCCAGAATGACTACTCTGCCACCGCATCAAATGCTGATTGCAACAGTGGGACGATGTCTCGTCGGACCAGTCTGGCTGGCGCGTCTGCATCGATTCGCGTGTAATCATCGATAGCGACATAGCCACCGAAGCCGCGTTCGATATCCAGAAAGCTCACAGAGCCGAAGGCGCCGGGATCATCGTAAACCCCGGGGTTATCGGTATCGATCCACCACCCCATGCCGTAAGGGACCGGGTCTTCTGCCACCACGCCGCCGCGATCTACCCGCATCTCCGCCAGCGCCGCTTCACTGAGGACCTGCGTCTCGCCACAGTAGCCGCCGTTTAGATGCACCTGAAGTAGCTTTGCATAGTCAGCAAGATTGGTGATGGCGCCCCCTTCAATATTGGGATTGGACTGTCCTAGCAAGCTGCTTGGGGTGCCGTCCCACAACAAAAGGTTTTCCCACATGTTGCCAAAGGTAAACACTTTAAGCTCGCAGGGGGTGGCTAAGTATTGGTCCACCAGCTGGTTCCAAGTCGCATTCGCCGACACGGCCGCTGTCACCCCGGCCAGCTGCCACTGGCTGCCGCCGTAATCGAAGATGCTGCCCGCGTCATGGCTATCCGGCAGCGGCACACTGAGTAGGATCTGCCCACAGGCCTCGAACTCGATGGATTCCTCAAAGCTGAACTGACAGAGGTGCGGTCCATAAAACCCCAGCTGTCGCAAGCCAGGTATACCCGAGGTGTTGCTCACCAATTGTGCCGGCGTTCGATCGGCATATACCCCATTAAAGGGCAGCACCTCGCCGATCGGCTGGCTCATGCTGAAGGTGGAAGCGGGATCTTCCTCGAGCGCTATCAGCGTCATGACGGCAGGTACCTTACTGGTGGAGGCGAGCATCACCACGGTATCTTCGGTGTGATCGCCAAAGGTACCGGTATGGAGTGTGCCCCCTGCGTCGACCACCACATAACTGATGCCATCGAAGACAAGGCTCTCGTCGATAAATGATTGAAACGCCGCGTCCACCTCACTGAAATCGGGAGTCACAGGCGGCGGCGCGCCTCCGCCACCCTGATCAGGCGGCGCGGGGGTGTTACCCGAGCTGCCCCCGCCCCCGCCCCCGCAGGCTGCCATCAAAGCCAGTATCAGAAGAACCAGTATGTGACGCGGTATGAGAACAGAAAAAACGCGCATGAGTGCCTCAAGATGATCGAAAACAGATGGTCCTTTATCCGGGCCTCGAGCTCAATATAACCTGCTTGGACGGCATAAACGCACTGTTGCAAAATCAGTACGATTTGACATCATTATAGTTACAATCGTTGCGTAACAGAACTTCGTATAGTGACGTTGAAGCACCTTGCTTCCCACCCAATATGGAGGTCCGTTATGAAAATGGTTGGTTTATTTAAGCGTGCGGCAACAGTGATGTCGGTCGCACTTGTGGCATTTGCCGGAGAGGTTTCAGCCGACACCGCCGAACAATTAGCGATCTGCAAATCCGAGCTGAGAGCAATGTATGGCGAGGGTACGCGGGTCAGAATGTACGGCACCAAGTCGTATCGCGGTGTTGAGACACTGAAGCTGAAGGTCACGCCCGAGGGTGGCTCTTCTATCACGCTGCAGTGCTCGGGTGACACCGAGTCTGATGATCGCGTGGTGCTCAAAGACAAAAATGGGGACACGCTGGCCTCGTAATGGATAGGCCAGCAGCGCCCCTCAGAAAGAGGAACAACTCGATGAACTGGGATGATTTGAAGGTGCTGCTGGCCCTTTCTCGCGAGGGCTCCACCCGCAAAGCTGCCGCCAAACTGGGCGTTAGTAATACCACCGTGATGCGTCGCCTTGAGTCGTTGGAGAGGCAAGTAGGGGGTCGCTTATTTGACCGCACGCCCGACGGCTTCAGAGCCACCGCGCTGGCCGATCAGCTCCTACCCACCGCGCGCGAGGTGCAGGAAATGCTCGCCGAGGCTGAGCGGCAGGTTTCCGGAAAGGACTCGGAGCTGAGTGGGCGGATTAAACTCTCACTAGCAGCTGTGCCCGTGACTCATGTTAGTGAGGCTGTGGCAGAGTTTGCTATCCAGTACCCTCGCATTGAGTTGGACATCACCGTGAGTGATGACCCGGTAGATCTCGCGCGACGGGAGGCCGATATTGCGGTCCGGGGTATCCCTAAACACAAGCGCCCCCCAAAGGATATCGTTGGTATCAAACTGGGTCGCATTTCCTTGGGCTACTACGTTCACAAAGAGTTGCTGAGCGAGGCGTCACGAAGCCAACGCGAGCTGACCTGCATTCGCGCCTCGGGCCGGGCGCTTTCCCTCGGAGACTTGCCCGATCCAGAATCACTGGGCTTGAAAAGCCGACATCTGATCGACGGCATCACACCCCGCACTGTGGCGGTGACCAATAAATTGGGTGTCGCGGCATTGCCTTGTTTTCTCGCCAAGCAGTACCCGGACCTTATGCTACTGCCTGGTGTTCCCTCGGCTCATTGGGGGTACGTCTGGTTGCTGCATCATAAGGACCTGCGGCAGTCGGCACGGATCCGCGCGTTGTTTAAGCATCTCTCGGCGCTCGAAGAAAAGTGGCCCAACTGTTGGGATACCAGTCTCGACAACGAGAGGCGCGCTGCGTAAGCCCGCTAATAAGGCGCAACATCTCCAGCCTTGCGCTTCTATCTAGGCCGTAGTGTCTAGCTGGGGTATCGGGCGTGTGCTGTCGCTTGATGATTAGTTTGAAGTCTTTCCCAGCTTTCGAATCGGCGGTGTGCCAACCGAGGTGATGAGCGCTTTTTCTTCCGTAAAAAAGTCGGCCGCCTGCCGGGGGCCGTCGCGGCCAATGCCCGATTCTTTGAAGCCTCCGAAGGGCGCGCGCAAATCCCGCGCGAGGGGCGTGTTAATCCATAACGTGCCGGCGTCAACCTGCTGCTGAAATGCCTGCGCTCTGGCAAGGCTCTCGGTCCAGCAATAGCCAACGAGACCAAAGCGACTCTCGTTGGCCAGCGACCAAGCCTCCTCGTCGTCATCAAAAACCTGAATGCTGGCCACCGGACCAAACACTTCTTCCTGGCACAGTGAAAGCTGGTTACTGTTTACTTGAAAGACGGTTGGCTCAATGAAATAGCCCTTACCCAGATCTGTCTTTGCCTGACCTCCACACAGCAGTGTCGCCCCCTCTGATTTAGCACGCGCGATGTGGTCGAGGACTCGCGCCTGGTGGGCTTTGAAAGCCATCGGCCCTACTTCGGTAGCGGGATCCAAAGGGTCGCCCACAGTCAGTGATTGGGTGCGCGCGACGAAAGCCTCGATAAAGCGATCGGCGATGCTGCGTTGCACCAAAATCCGCGAGCCCGCGATACAGATTTGCCCACTGTTGCTGAAGATGTTGACCAGTGAGCCGTCGACTGCGCGCTCAAAAGCTGCATCGTCGAAAACGATATTGGCGGATTTACCGCCCAGTTCGAAATGAACCGGCGTGAGGTTCTCGGCCGCTGACGCCATGACCTGGCGAGCCGTTGTCCCGCCGCCCGTAAAAGCAATGCGATCAATAGCCGCCGAGCCGGCTAACGCTGTGCCAGTGACAGGACCACTGCCGTTAACAACGTTGATGGTGCCGGGAGGCACACCAGCCTCCTCCATGAGTGCCACCATGCGCAGAATTGACAGCGGTGTATATTCGGATGGCTTCAGCACGCAGGTGTTACCAAAGGCCAAGCTGGAGGCCAGTTGCATGCTGGACAGGGCCAGTGGTGCATTCCAGGGGGCGAACAAAGCGGCAACGCCTGCCGGCTGGCGGCGTACTTGTGTTTGGTAACCACTCAGTTGATCAAACGTTTCCCCAGCCATCACGCCGATGTAGTCAGCAAAAAAATCCAGATTGTCAGCGGCTCTGGGCACCTGGCGCGAGGCCAGATGGGAGGAGGGCAGCCCCGCACAGAGGCACTCCAACAACGCCAGCTCCTCAGCGTTTTTGCGGATTAGGCGGGCTGCCTCACGAAAGGCCGCTTGTCGGGTGCCGGTGCCAGCGCCCGACCAAAGGCCGCTGGTGAAGCTGTCGCGGGCAGTGCTAATAGCCCTGCCTACTGCTTCTGCGCCGTCTTCCTGAAGCGTGGCAATCTGTTCTCCGGTGCCGGGAAAGCGCACGGCGTATCGTGCGGCGCTAGGGTCGATGGCTACGGATTCACCGGCCACGTGGCCGGTGATCACTTCTGGCAGCGTTAGCCCCAGATCTACAATGGTCTGATCGGTAGCTGGCATTAAGACATCCTCAATCGAAGGTCTGCTAGTGCTCGTAAAACCGGATCATAGCCGCATCGATCGGGTAGTCGCGATGTTGTGTCGGGGGTCGCTCAGCGTAACTTTAAGAGCGTGCCAGATCGCTCGACGTTTGTCCTGCGCGCTTCCCCGGTGTCGGACATAGCTTCTCGCCGAGCGCCGCCGCAACATTTTTGGAGCGATGGGGTGAACGAAGTGCAGGCCAAATGATTAATCGAATGTCCTTGGGCCCTGCAAGCCGAAGCAAATCCATACTTCAGCGTGACTTCTGGCGGCTCCTCAGCTTATGAGGTGACTCGCGTGGAAGCGCAGATGGTCCTCCATAAAGGTGGCGATGAAGTAATAGCTGTGGTCGTAACCGGCCTGCATGCGTACTTCAATCGGGTATTGGGCAGCGCTACTGGCCTCTTCAATCAAGTGCGTCTTGAGCTGCGCTTCAAGGAAGTTATCCGCTATACCCTGATCGATCAGTATGGGTCGTTGCTCGGTCGCCTGACCCAGCAGCACACAGGTGTCGTAGTCTGCCCACGCTGATTCGTCCGGACCCAGATACTGGGAGAACGCTTTTTGTCCCCAAGGGCACTGGGTGGGCGCCACGATGGGTGAGAATGCAGAGAACGACGAATAGCGGTCGGGGTTCTTAAGTCCGATCGTCAGTGCGCCATGCCCCCCCATGGAATGCCCCATGATGGCGGCACGCGAGATGTCCACCTGCGGGCAGGCCTGTGCCACCACCTGCGGTAATTCGGTCACCACGTAGTCATACATGTGGTAGTGCGCCGACCAAGGTTCCTCGGTGGCATTGAGGTAAAAGCCAGCGCCCAGCCCCATGTCGTAACTGCCCTCGGGATCATCTGCCACCCCCTCGCCCCGCGGGCTGGTATCGGGCGCCACAACGGCTACCCCCAGCGCTGCGGCATACTGCTGTGCCCCCGCCTTGGTCACGAAGTTTTCATCGGTGCAGGTCAGCCCGGACAGGTAGTAGACCACTGGCACTGGCCCTTCAGCCGCTTGGGGAGGCAGGTAGACCGCGTAAATCATGTCGCAATTCAGCGCCTGCGACGCGTGCTGAAAGCGATGCTGTTCGCCGCCGAAGCAGCGAACCGTGTTCAAACACTCTGACGGCATCAGAAGGTCACCACAGAGCGAATGCTTTTTCCTTCATGCATGAGATCAAAAGCGGTATTGATCTCGGTGAGCGGCATGGTGTGGGTGATCATTTCATCGATATGGATTTTACCTTCCATATACCAGTCCACGATCTTCGGCACGTCGGTGCGACCTCTCGCGCCGCCGAAGGCTGTGCCGCGCCATGAGCGTCCGGTCACCAGCTGAAAGGGCCGCGTCGAGATCTCTTGCCCGGCACCCGCCACACCAATGATGCAGCTTTGCCCCCAACCTTTGTGGCAGCACTCGAGTGCCTGGCGCATCACATTGACGTTACCAATACACTCAAAGCTGTAGTCGACACCGCCGCCAGTTATCTGGATAAGGTGATCAACAACGTCATCGACTTCGCTCGGATTCACAAAATCTGTCATGCCGAACTGGGTTGCCAGCTCTTTTTTGTCGGCATTGAGATCGACGCCAATAATGCGTCGGGCGCCGACCAGCTTGGCACCCTGAATCACGTTCAGTCCAATGCCGCCCAAGCCAAATACCGCAACGGTGGCGCCGGGCTCGACTTTCATTGTGAAGGCGACGGCCCCGATGCCGGTGGTCACACCGCAGCCGATGTAGCAGATCTTGTCGAAGGGCGCGTCCTCCCGCACTTTTGCCAACGCGATCTCGGGCAGCACGGTGTAATTGGAGAAGGTCGAACAGCCCATATAGTGGAGGATCGGCTCGCCATCCAACGAGAAACGACTGGTGCGATCCGGCATTAGGCCCTGACCTTGAGTCTCGCGAATCGCCTGACACAGATTGGTTTTGGGGTGCAGACAGAAGTCACAGGTACGGCACTCTGGCGTGTAAAGAGGAATCACGTGATCGCCCACTTTCAGATCTTTCACCCCTTCACCCACCTCAACCACAACGCCGGCACCCTCGTGACCAAGGATCGCCGGGAACGCACCTTCGGGGTCATCGCCTGAGAGGGTAAAGGCATCGGTGTGGCATACACCTGTGGCTTTGATTTCCACCATCACTTCGCCTGCGGCAGGACCGCCGACATCGACTTCGGCTATTTCGAGGGGTTTGCCGGCTTCAAATGCAACTGCGGCTCGACTCTTCATGGCGACACTCCTCATTGTTAGGAGGGCGTAGTATGCCTCAGCGCGGGCGTGCCGCCACCCCTTACATCTTAATCGCAACGCCTACCGTGCTGGTTTTACTCGCTTAACAGCGTTTGTCTGGAAGGTGTGTCGCACTGGCCATTCTGTTTTGGCGGTGCCGAGGGCATACTCGATCTACCGCCATCTCTCTGTCTGCTGAACCGAGGCCCGAGTCACCTTTTTGCTATGACCACCGAAGCCAAATCAGCCCTTTGGGCACCCTCCTCCGAACGGATCGCGTCTGCTCAGCTGACCGAGTTTATGGAAGCAGTGAGGGCGGGAACGGGATTTGATGCCGACGGCGATTACTTTGCCTTGCATCAATGGTCACTGGATGAGCCAGCGGCATTCTGGCGAGCGGTCTGGGATTTCACTGAGATTCAGGGCGACCCCGGTGCCATTACCTGTGACGACCCCATGGTATTGCCCGGGTGCCAGTGGTTCCCGAACGCCACGCTGAACTTTGCCGAGAACCTGCTGCGCTTCGCCGACGAACGCGAGGCGTTGGTAGAGATCGATGAAAGTGGCGCTCGACGCGCACTGACTTACGTGCAGTTGCGTGAGCAGGTGGCGCGGATTGCGGGCTGGATGCGCGAGCAGAGCATTCGGCCCGGTGATCGGATAGCCGGCTTCATGCCCAATTGCATTGAGACAGTAGTGGCCATGCTCGCAACGACCAGTCTGGGGGCGGTGTGGTCGTCTTGCTCACCAGACTTTGGCAAGCAGGGTGCTCTAGATCGCTTCGGTCAGATTGCACCGAGACTGCTCTTTACGGCCGACGGCTATGTCTACAACGGCAAGCGTTGCGATTCGCTGGCGCGGGCCAGTGACATCGCCAGCGGAATCCCCGAGATCGAACACGTTGTGGTGGTGCCGAAGCTGTCTCCGGCGCCAGCGCTTGCCGGGATCGAGAGCGCCGTCCTGTGGGGCGCGTGCCTGAGCGGTGAAGAGCCGGCTCTTTGCTTCGAGCCGCGATCATTCAACGACCCACTCTTCATCCTTTATTCCTCCGGCACCACCGGCGTACCGAAATGCATCGTCCATGGTGTTGGGGGTACATTGATTCAGCATGCCAAGGAGCATGCCCTGCACACCGATATCAGCCGCGGCGATCGCTTTTTTTATTTCACGACTTGCGGCTGGATGATGTGGAACTGGCTGGTCAGTGGCTTGGCCCGGGGCGCCACGCTGATTCTTTATGACGGATCGCCTTTCGCTCGCGATGGGCGCCGCTTGATCGATGCAATTGACGAGGAGCGCATCACGATTTTTGGGGTCGGCGCGAAATACCTCGGTGCCTTAGAGAAGTCCGGCGTCGTGCCCGCTGAGAGTCATAAACTGAGCACGCTGAAGACCGTGCTGTCGACAGGATCGCCGTTGCCCCATGAGGGTTTTGAGTGGGTGTATCGCGCCTTCAAGCCTGACTTGCACCTGGCCAGCATCTCGGGCGGTACCGACATTGTCTCTTGTTTCGCTGGCGGTGTGCCCACGATCCCGGTCTATGCCGGCCAGCTTCAGGCCGCCGGTTTGGGCATGGCCACCTCCATCTGGAATGAATCGGGTGAGCCGGTTGAGGGTGAGAAGGGTGAGCTGGTGTGTACCCAGTCTTTTCCTTCCTGCCCGGTGGGGTTTTGGCAGGATGCGGATGGTAGCAAATTCCACGCCGCCTATTTCGGCCGTTGGCCGGGTGTGTGGGCCCACGGCGACTACGGCGAGAAGACGTCGGAGGGTGGTTTTGTCATTCACGGGCGCTCCGACGCTGTGCTCAATCCCGGTGGCGTGCGGATCGGCACCGCCGAAATCTACCGTCAGGTCGAGCGCGTGCCCGACGTGCTCGACAGCGTGGTAGTGGGGCAGAGCTGGCAGGACGATGTGAGAGTCGTGTTGTTTGTGGTCCTGCGCGATGGCGTGGCGCTCGATGAGTCACTGACGGCTCGCATCCGCGGTGAAATTCGCACCAACACCACGCCCCGCCATGTGCCGGAGAAGGTGATTCAGGTGGCTGATATTCCGCGCACGATCAGCGGCAAAATCGCCGAGCTTGCGGTACGAAAGATCATCCATGGCGAGCCCGTCGGTAATCAGGATGCCTTAGCCAACCCTGAGGCGCTGGCTCTGTATTCAGCGTTGCCGGAACTCAGTGTCTAATTGTGCGTCCTCTCGCAAACCTGGAGCCGGCATTTGACAGCCACCGCACGATTCGCTGAAGTGGTGACATGAGCAAACTTTTTTTCCGTTACGGCGCCATGAACAGCGGCAAGAGCACCGCCATGTTGCAGGTGGCCCACAATTACGAGGAGCGCGATCAGCGCGTCGCGCTGGTGAAGTCGTCCGTGGATACCAAGGGCGATGATCAGATTGTGTCGCGCCTCGGCGTGACGCGCCGGGCAGATGTGCTGCTTTCTCCCGGCCAGGATCTGCGAGCGGCGTTACAAACGCTCTACGCTCAGCGGCCTGAGCTCCATGACGGCGTGGCCTGCGTACTGATTGATGAGGCTCAGTTTCTGGCACCCGAGCAGGTCGACCAGGCGCTGGCCATAGCCGTGCTGGACGAGATTCCGGTGGTCGCCTTTGGGATTCGCACGGACTTTCGCACCAAGGCGTTTCCGGGTAGCCAGCGCTTGATGGAAGTGGCGCACTCGCTACAGGAGATGAAGACCATCTGTCGCTGTGGGAACAAGGCTATCTTCAATGCCCGCCTGGGCGAGCAGGGCATTATTCGCGAGGGCGAGCAGGTTATGATTGACGGCGCGTCTGCCCGATACGAAGCGCTCTGCGCGCGCTGTTATCTGGAGGCCGAGGGCGCTTAAGCACGCCGCCATGGCAGGCTGGCACGCCCTGGGCTAGTGCGACTGCCGTGGCGGGGATAAAGATCGACGTGCTGGGTCATCGTAACCGGACTCACCAATCAGCCTCGATTTGATGCATAGTCAGGGCATCCTGGTATTGAGAGCTAGCGGCATCACACACTCGGTTCACAGCGCAGAGTCTCAGTTTAAATCTATCAGTTTGGGCGTTCGTCTCACTTACGGTTTTGGTGCCGTGGCTTATGGCATCAAGGACAACGGCTTCGCCTACTTCTTGCTGCTCTTTTACGGCACTGTGGTGGGCTTGGAGCCTGCACTGACTGGCACGGCGCTGCTGGTCGCGCTCATATTCGATGCCTTCAGCGATCCTATTGTGGGTTACTGGTCAGATAACACCCGCTCTCGATGGGGGCGTCGCCACCCGTTTATGTATGCCGCAGCGATTCCAGTGGCACTGTGTTACTCGCTGCTATGGCAACCGCCTGATTGGAATGACGGGGCGCTGTTTATCTATCTCGTCGTATTAGCGGTCCTCATTCGCACACTCATCACCTTTTTCGAGACGCCTAGTTCTGCCTTGATGCCGGAATTGACCGCTGACTATGACGAGCGCACAACCATTCAGGCTTGGCGCTCTTTCTTTGGCTGGGCGGGTGGTGCGGGCATGGCGGTGTTTATGTACGCGTTTCTGTTAGTGCCCAGCGAGACCTATCCGGTGGGCGTACTGAATCGCGACGGCTACGAAACTTACGGGGTAATCTCGGGCGGTGTGATTCTGGTGGCGATTCTAGTGTCAGCACTTGGGACGCATCACCGCATTGGCGCATTGACAGCCCCACCGACCAGAGCGCACGCGGGCCTGAAGGCGGTGTTCAAAGAGGTGATCGAAACGCTGGCAGACCGAAGCTTCTTCGCGCTGTTTATCTCGTCCATCGCTAGTGCCGTTGCTACCGGTCTCACCGCGGCACTGACTTTTATCATGCTCACCTACTTCTGGGCTTTCTCATCAGAGCAGGTCTTCTACTGGACGTTGCTGGTCATCATATCGGCGTTGATGGGGTTGCTCATTGCGCCCTGGGCCTCAAAGCGATGGGGCAAGAAAGGTGCGGCGCTGCGGCTCGGCATTC
>CBFHSJ010000012.1:0-4763 GCA_965658485.1 Luminiphilus sp. | reverse complement strand
TGGCGTTCACGGTGCAACCCTTACCGGTGCTCTTCAGGCTCCTTGGCTGGATGCCCGAGAACGGGGATCCGCTCTTGTTTCCGATCCTCGCGACCATCAATACGATTGACCTCGGCTTTATTATTGCCATGCAGGCGATTTTTTTCTCCATGCTGGCGGATCTGGTGGAGCACTCTGAGGTGAAAACGGGGCGCCGTAACGAAGGCGTTTTCTTCTCGGCGCTGACGTTTATCCGTAAAACAAATCAGGGTATCGGTGCGTTCGTAGCGGGTCTAATGCTGCAGGTGGTAGCCTTCCCCGAAGGCGCGTCGCCCGCCGACGTGCCCGCCGAATCCGTGCTGCAGCTGGGCACCTTGCTCGTTCCCTCTCAATGGCTGTTATGGGGTGCCATGCTTGTGGCGTTGGCGTATTACCGATTGGATCGCGCTCAGCATCAGTCCAACTTGACTGCCATTCAGTCGCGAGACGGCCGATCCGGCTAGGCGCCGCCGCTCATCAGCGCGGTGTGGGCCGAATCTGTTTGGGCGACCCTCTGTGTCATGGCATAATGACTGCCAATAGTGGGGAGTGATGCCGCTACCGGGTAAAGGAGACAGCGTGGAGCTGAACATCGTGCAATCCTCAGATGGTCGCAGGCAACGGAGCGAACGGAGCCAGACAGCCATTATTGCGGCAGCGTTAGCACTCATGGAGGAAGGCATCCTGGTACCGACGGCACAGCAGGTTGCTGATCGGGCGGGAGTTGGTATCCGCTCGTTCTTTCGCCATTTCGCCGACATGGATTCGTTGTTTCTGGCAGTCGATGCGTCTCTGCTCGACTCTTATGAGGCGCTATTTAGAGTCGACGATCGTTCGGGGTCTTTGGGTCAGAGAACGGTTCGTGCAATAGATCTTTATGGCAACGCCTTCGATAAGCTTAGTCAAATTGTGTTGTGCACAAAGGCGTTGCTCTGGCGTTTTCCCAAGCTTCGCGAAAACTACGCTTGGCATCAAAAGCGGCTGCGCAAAGAGCTGGAGTTGTGGTTACCCGAAGTCGCCGAGCTATCAAGGGACCGGCGCGAGGCAGTGCATGCGGTGGCTTCCTTCGAAATGTGGAATCGCTTGCGCGAGCACCAGGGCCTTTCACAAAAGGCCAGCGGCGAGATTGTCGCGCAGCTCGTGCTTAATCTGATCTCTGCGGGCTAGTGGAACCAACGCGCGTGGCCGAGCAATTCAAAGAGCAGGGTGGGGTGGCCACGATGGACCCCAGCCATTTGACACGCTGGCTGACGTCGCGTTTGATGACGAGGATTTCCCGGCCAGCTGCAGTCGCTGCGCGCCATCTCAAGGCGGAGCAGCTGCGTGCAAAATCGGGCGCACCGCATCGTGTCGATTACTTTCATCAGGTTGATGAAGGCTACAGCCACCTTAGCGCACAGCTGCTTAAGCGACTCAACGAGCGTTACGACATTGAGCTGCATTGTCACTTAGTGGCGGGTCAGGCGGGCAAGAATGCGCCGGAGCCGGAGCTGTTGGCCAGCCTGGCCCGCAAAGACTCGCATCTGATCGCACCCGGATATGGGCTCGTTTTTCCTGACCATCCTGAAGCACCCAAGGCGCAGCAGGTCGAGCTGGCAACGCGCATCTTGGCGGCACAGTCTGCCGCTGAATTCTCTCAGTTGGCACAGGTTGTGGGAGACGCGCTGTGGCGGGGTGACGGGGCAACGCTAGAGCGATTGGCGGCCGCCCACGGTAGTGTGGCCGCCGACGTGGCGGCAGCCGTTGTTGAGGCAGGGACGGCTAAGCGCGCTGAGCTCAAGCATTACTCGGGCGCGATGTTTTATTACGGCGGGGAGTGGTACTGGGGGGTAGATCGGCTATATCACCTCGAAAGCCGATTGGCCGCGCTCGGTGCGGATAAGCATCCCGGCGACCCACTCATTGCGCCGCGGCCCACACTCGACTTGGCGGGCCACCGCGATCGAGGCAGCTTTACGCTGGAACTTTACGCCTCCCTGCGGAGCCCCTACACCGCGGTCATATTTGATCGCGCCGTGGCTTTTGCAGAGCAGGCGGGCGTGACATTGAATCTGAGGCCCGTCCTGCCAATGGTCATGCGCGGGGTGCCCGCCACGCGTGAAAAGGGCATGTATATCTTTATGGATGCAGCGCGCGAGGCTCGCGCAGCAGGCGTGCCTTACGGCAATTTTTATGATCCGATTGGCGATCCCGCGCGGCGCTGTTATGCCCTCTACCCTTGGGCCGACTCTCAGGAGAAAGGCGCCGCCCTATGCTCAAGCTTTCTCCGCCATGCCTTTGTGCTGGGGGTGAATACCAATAACGCGCGTGGGCTCAAAAAAGTCGTCGAGGCCGCCGGCTTGGACTGGGCGGCGGCGCAGGCCCATCGGCAAGATAGTGATTGGGAGGCACTGCTTGAGGCCAATCGGTTGGCGATGTACGGCGAGGGCCTTTGGGGCGTGCCCAGCTTTCGCTTGCTCGACCCGACCGGTGAACCCCTGCTCGCGACCTGGGGCCAGGATCGACTCTGGTTGGTGGCGCACACGCTTCGCGACGCCCTGGTAAAGACTGCGCAGTAGTTGCTCAACCTTCCGATTGCACCCCTTAACTATTGGCAGTATAAATGCCATTAGTTAAGGGCGGCCCGCAACCGCCTCAGAGGCGGAGTGACATGCGTAAAGTTCTCATCTCATTGGCGGTATGTTTGGCAATGTTGGCCAGTGGGGCCTATTTATACCCCAGCGTCGCGATACTAACGGCTATCAAGGTGCGCACTGCAATAGCGAATAACCAGATCGGCCCACCCCGCAACATTGCCTGGCAAAAAGGCCCTGCCAGCGCGAGTAAGGCGCCAGCTGAACGTCCCCCTAATATCGTGGTGATCATGGCCGACGATCTCGGCTACAACGATATCTCGACCTTTGGTGGTGGCGTGGCGGATGGGCGTTTGCAGACCCCGCATATCGATGCACTCGCCGCGCAGGGCGCGGTGTTTACCCAATCCTACTCGGGCGCCTCAACCTGTGCGCCCTCCAGAGCCATGCTGATGACGGGCAGATATCCCAGTCGCTCAGGCTTTGCCTTTACGCCCATGCCCCCCGGAATGGGCAGGGCAGTTGCTGCTATTTCGAGCGACATGGAACGCACCTTGCCTGACGCCCTCTATGACGCCGAGGCCGCGGCGACCAAGCCGTCTTTCGATCTTCAGGGTCTGCCACCAAAAGAAATCACCCTTGCCGAGTCACTGAAGGCGCGTGGTTATCACACGGTGCATATCGGTAAATGGCACCTTGGTCGCGATAACGGCATGACGGCCCACGAGCAGGGCTTTAATGAGAGTTTGCTGATGGCGAGCGGCTTGTACTTGCCTGAAGACCACCCCGACGTGGTGAACGCCAAACTCGACTTTGATCCCATCGACCAGTTTCTGTGGTCCGCTCTTACCTACTCGAACTCCTATAACAGCGGCACAACCGATTTGTTCGAGCCAGGCGGTTACCTCACCGACTATTGGACCGATGAGTCGATCAAGGTCATCAAGGCCAATCGCAATCGCCCATTTTTTCTCTATCTCGCACACTGGGGTATTCATACGCCGCTGCAGGCGACCCGCGCCGACTATGAGGCGGTGGGAGATATTAAGCCACATCGGTTGCGAGTTTACGCCGCGATGACCCGCGCCTTGGACCGCAGCGTGGGCAGGGTGATGGCGGCGCTGGAGGAAGAGGGCTTGGCGGACAACACCATTGTGGTATTCACCAGTGATAACGGTGGCGCCGGCTATGTGGGTTTGGCTGACGTGAATGCCCCTTATCGCGGTTGGAAGATTACCTATTTCGAGGGAGGAATTCGCGTGCCGCTTTTTGTGAGGTGGCCCGCGCGCGTTGCTGCCGGTCAGGCGATTGATACCCCCGTTGCGCACATCGATCTTATGCCTACGCTGTTGGCTGCAGCTGAGCAAGCCCTGCCCCAAGATCGTGAGATCGACGGTGAGAATCTGATGCCGTTGCTGGTTGAAGGTATCGCGACACAAAACAATTGGTCCCCGCGGACGCTATTCTGGTCCTCTGGACATAACCGCATTGTTCGTCACGGTGATTGGAAGCTGCAGATCGCCGCGCGTCCCGAAACGCAATGGCTCTTTAATCTCGCCGAGGACCCTACCGAGAAGCTGAATCTGGCCGAGTCCCGCCCTGATAAGGTCTTAGAACTAATGGCACTGCTCGATGCGCACGCTGCGGAGAGCCTCGCGCCCCTTTACGAGCCAGAGATTGAGGCCGCGGTGGCCATTGATAAACATCTCGCGCTGCCCTTCGAAGAGGGCGATGAATGGGTGTCAGTACCGAACTGATTCAGCAGCGCTTTGCGCCCAACCTACATGCCTTTGCGTGTCTGAATGATCTCTGTTGAGTTGGCGGGCAGGCTGAACGATACCCCGTCGTAACCCACCGTGTAGTCGGGGAAGATGTCTCCCGCGCCATTGAGCCACAGAGTTTCTTGCCCCGGCACAATGATCGGGGGTACCACGTGGTAATAGAGCAGGTGACCGACACCCGCATTTCGAGCGGTTTCAGCGGCCTCGCGAGGGCTGGCGTGATAGTCCGGCACGTCGAACATGATTTTGGCCAGCGTGTCGTTACCCAGATCTTTCGCCGTCTTTTCCATCATGCCAATCAGTTCTGGCGAGAGCGCCTCATGGACCAGCAGGTCGATGCCCTCCGCAAAGCGAGCAATGTTGTCAGATTGAGACGTGTCGCCGCTGATAA
>CBFHSJ010000011.1:0-31808 GCA_965658485.1 Luminiphilus sp. | reverse complement strand
CGGGCACGCACTTTGAAAACAGCCATGGCTTGCCCCACCCCGAGCATTTATCGACGGCGCGCGATCTCGCCGTGACGGCCGCAGCCGCTATTCGTGACCACCCCGAGCGTTATGCTGTTTATAAAGAGCAGAGTTACACCTACAACGACATCACACAGTACAACCGCAATCACTTACTGCGGGAAGACGACTCCGTTGACGGGCTAAAGACTGGATATACCAGTGTGGCGGGCTATGGTCTTGTTGCCTCGGCGAAGCGCGAGGGTATGCGTCTGATCTCAGTGGTGATGGGCAGCAGTTCTGCATCGAGCCGGAAATCGGAAACCCGCAGCCTATTGAACTACGGCTTCCGCTTTTATGAGACTGCAACACCGCTCAGGGGCGGAGCTGAACTCGCTCAGGGTCGAGTGTGGAAAGGTCGGGCATCGCAAGTCGCGTTGGGGGTGATAACAGATGTAGTGTTAACGTTGCCCAGAAGCGCCGCCAAGATAACCCCGACGATCGAGATTGATGCGCCGCTGATTGCCCCCCTTAGGGTGGGTGATGTAGTGGGGCGGGTGGTGCTGACCCGAGCCGGGGAGTCTGTGGGTGAAGCGACATTGGAGGTTCTCGAAGCGGTGGAGCCAGCCGGTTTTTTAGCGCGGCTGTGGGACACCATAGTGCTGTGGTTTCAGCAGCTACTGGGTTGATCGGTAGTGAGCGAGGAGCCGCCAAAGATCGTTTTTCCCTGTGCGTACCCCATTAAGGTGCTGGGCAGGGCTGAATCAGCATTTCAACCTGCAGTGATGTCCGTATTCAATCAGCATGCAGCAGGATTTTCGGAGCAAGATGTGCTGGTTAAGGACTCCCGCAATGGCACTTTTCAGTCGATTACCATCACCATTGAGGCGCAGAGTGAGGAACAGCTGCGTCTGATTCATCAGGATCTGATGGATACCGGTCTGGTATCCATGGTGCTCTGATACCGTGTTGTGTCGGCGTTTAGGCACGGTCGACTATGATTCGACCTTCGACGCGATGAAGACTTTTACTGCGTCGCGTACCCCGCACACCGAAGATGAAATTTGGCTGCTACAGCACCCGCCCGTTTATACACAGGGCCTGTCGGGCAAGCCGGAGCACGTGCTCGATCCCGGTGAAGTGCCCATTATTCAGATAGATCGCGGTGGGCAGGTGACCTATCACGGCCCCGGCCAATGGGTTGCCTATGTGCTCTATGATCTGCGTCGGGCCAATGTCAATGTCAGACAGCTGGTGAACCTGCTCGAAGCCGCGCTGGTGCAGGTGTTGGGCGAGTGGGGCATTGAGGCCTATGGTAATCCCGATGCGCGGGGCGTGTATGTCGACGGATGTAAAATCGCGGCGTTGGGTTTGAAGGTCAGCAAAGGGCGCAGCTATCACGGCCTGTCGCTCAACGTCGATCTGGATCTCAGCCCTTTTAGTGGCATTAATCCCTGTGGTTATGAGGGGCTTGAGGTCACGTCTATGGCAACGCTCATGGGGTCCGACTGCCCCGACATGGATGACGTGGGCGACGCACTGCTGAGGTGCCTAGAGGCGCTGTTACCGGCTGTGGACTGACGCCGGCGGTATTGGCTGGCATAATCGCGCCTCTCCCGAGGAGCCACCATGTCTGAACTACAGCGGGACATCGACGCGCGCCGCACCTTTGCCATTATTTCTCACCCCGACGCGGGTAAGACGACGATGACTGAGAAGCTGCTGCTACTCGGCCAGGCAATCCAGGTAGCCGGCTCCGTGAAGGGTAAACGCGGGCCACATGCAACCTCGGACTGGATGGCGCTGGAACAAGAGCGCGGCATTTCTGTTACGTCCTCGGTGATGCAGTTCCCCTATAAAGAGCGCTGGGTGAACTTATTGGATACACCGGGCCACGAGGACTTTTCGGAGGACACTTATCGGACCCTGACGGCGGTCGATTCCGCGCTCATGGTGATCGATGGCGCTAAGGGCGTTGAGGACCGCACCATCAAGCTGATGAACGTCTGTCGCCTCCGGGACACACCCATCATCACCTTCGTCAACAAACTCGACCGTGACATCCGAGACCCCATCGAATTGGTGGACGAGGTTGAAGAAGTGCTAGGCATTGCTGGCGCACCCATCAACTGGCCTATCGGCATGGGCCGGGATTTCAGCGGCGTTTACAACCTGTATACCGATACGATTCATCGATACCAACCCGGTGATGGCAGTGCGCTGGCAGAAGAGGATCTGATTGCGGGTCTCGATTCCGATGAGGCCAGAGCCTTGCTGGCGGAGGACTACGATAATTTTGTCGAAGAGATCGAGCTGGTCCGCGGCGCATCTCACGAATTCTCCCTTGAGGCTTTTCTGGCCGGTCAGCTGACACCGGTCTTTTTCGGGACGGCACTGGGAAACTTCGGTGTCAGGGAGATGCTTAATGACTTTGTCGAGTGGGCGCCTTCCCCTCAGCCCAGAGTCTCATCAGAGCGACTGATTGAGGCATCCCAGCCGGATTTCACCGGCTTTGTTTTCAAGATTCAGGCCAATATGGACCCCAAACACCGGGATCGCATTGCGTTTATGCGGATTTGCTCAGGTCGCTATGACAAGGGGATGAAAATGCGTCATGTACGCATCGACAAGGATGTACGCATAGCAGACGCGGTGACCTTCCGCGCGGGGGATCGCATGCTGGTGGAGTCCGCGGTCGCGGGCGACATTATTGGCTTGCACAACCACGGCACCATTCAGATCGGCGATACCTTCACCACGGGGGAAGCACTGCGTTTTGCCGGCATCCCCCACTTTGCCCCCGAGTTATTTCGTCGTATTCGTCTAAAAGATCCGATGAAGACCAAAGCGCTGCAGAAAGGGCTGCAACAATTATCCGAGGAAGGCTCGACGCAGGTGTTTTCGCCACTGAACAACAGTGACCTCATTGTGGGCGCGGTCGGTCAGTTGCAGTTCGATGTGGTGGCTTATCGCTTGGCAGACGAATATAAGGTCGAGGCACTCTACGAGCCGGTCAATATCTATACTGCTCGCTGGATAGAGGCCGAGGACGAGCGCAAGCTGGAAGAGTTCCGCAAGAAAGCGGCGGAGCACTTGTCGGAAGACGGCGGTGGTTATCTCACCTATCTGGCGCCAACTCGCGTCAACCTATCACTGATGGAAGAGAGGTGGCCCGACATCCGATTCCGGGAAACGCGAGAGCACTGAGCCGTATCAGAGTAGTGCTTCGATGTCGCTCGCGATGGCCTCGGGTTTGGTAGACGGCGCGTAGCGTTTGACCACCTTACCCTGCTGGTTGATCAAAAACTTTGTGAAGTTCCATTTAATGCGCTTACTGCCCAGCAAGCCTGGCGCCTGTTCCTTCAGGTGAGTGAATAGGGGGTGGCTGGCCGCGCCATTGACCTCAATCTTGCTGAACAGCGGAAAGCTGGTCTGGTAGTTCAGGTCGCAGAAGGACTGAATTTCTTCCTCATTGCCGGGCTCCTGGCCGCCAAATTGATTGCAGGGAAAAGCCAGTACCGAAAAGCCGCGGTCGGCATAGGACTTTTGCAGCGACTCCAGTCCTTCATATTGTGGGGTAAATCCACACTTGGAGGCGGTATTCACGATCAGTAATACCTTACCGCCAAATTCACTGAGCGCGGTGTCTTCACCATTCGCCCGAGCGGCAGAAAAATCCAAAACAGTCGTCATAGCGTGCTCCATAGATGCTGTGGGGTAACGGGGTATTCAGGCGGAGAGGTAGGTTTCCAGTTCAAAGTCGGTCACGCGGCGCTCAAACTCGGCCAGCTCCTGCTTTTTGACCTCGCTGAGGGCGAATTGGAATTCCGTAGAGAGCGTCTCGCGCACATTGGCAGATTCAGAAAATCGCGTGATGGCCTCCGCCATGTGCCTGGGCAGGCAAACGTTGCCCGTGTCCTCAATCCACGCATTGCCGCTGACGGGAGCGGGGGCCTCACACTGTCGGTCAATACCCAAGTGAATGCCTGCAAGTAGCGCAGCCACTGCCAGGTAAGGGTTGCTGTCCGCCCCGGCGACGCGATGCTCAATGCGGGTAGCCGCACTGGGACTGGCGGGGATTCTCAGTGCGGTAGTGCGGTTGTCGTAGCCCCAGTTGGGTTGCGTCGGCGCGTGATTCCCGGCCTGGAATCTACGGTAGGCGTTGTAGCTGGGTGCGAAAATCAGATGTGTGTCGGACATCAGTTCGAGACATCCGGCGACCGCTTGGCGCAACAGAGGGGTGCCTTCGACTTCGCCGCTATCAAAAACATTCAGACCTGAGGTGTCGAGCAGGCTGCAGTGCGCATGCATGCCGTTGCCAGCCTGGTTCTCCATGGGTTTTGGCATAAAGCTCGCCAGTGAATCGAATCGCTCCGCGACGGCGCGAATACATCGCTGCATGCGAATAATTTGGTCGCAATAGACGACCGCGTCGTCGGAGTAGGCCACATTAATCTCGTATTGGGCGGGTGCCGCTTCCTTTAACACGCCTTCATAGGGCAGTCCTTGCACCGCAAAACTCGCTTTCAGTTCTTCAAACAAAGCCGCATGCTCATCCAGAGAACTGAGACCGTAAAGATTGCCGCCGGTCTCACTCTCGGCAGGCAGCGCGTCCCGCAATGTCTGATTTTCATCCGGGCGCTTGAATAGGTTGAACTCCAGCTCAATGGCGACTCTGGGCACGAAACCTTTTTTTCTGAGCTTATCGACTATCTGCGCTAGTACCTGCCGCGGATCAGAGAGAAGGGGTGCGCCGTCGTCCTTGAACATGGTCAGTACTAGCTGAGCGCGATCCACGCCGGTCGCAGTCAATACCGGGACCAGAGATTCCGGCACCGCCCGACACCACCCATCGAGATCACCGTTGTCGAGCGCAATCCGGGGTACGTCGCGACCCCATGCGTCCTGCGCTACGGCTGACTTGGGGAGTTTGATGCCGTCTGAGAGCAGCGCGGGCAGCTTTTCAATTGGCAACCATTTACCGCGGGCTGCACCATTACAGTCCGTGATGAGGGCCTCTACCGTCTCGATGTCAGGGTGTTGGGCTAGCAGTGTGTCAGCGTTAGAGTGCATCTGGGGATTCTCTGTCGAGGTGGCGAGTTTAACCGCGTGGGCCCAACCTCACCAGTCGAGAGGTGCGGTGCGCCAGTGGTTTTCCCATGCTGCACGAACCTTGTTTGAGTAGCGCAGGCTACCGCTGGAACCGTTGTAGGCGGCCAGTGCACGGTTCAGGTTCTGATGCTCCCGATCCAGATAGAAGCGAAGAATATGACAACCATAACGAAGGTTGGTCGGGGTGTCGGTCAGGTTATCGTCGCCTCGCCCGATCTCGTCTTCCCAGAATGGCATGACCTGCATCAGGCCCTGTGCACCCACCCGAGAGATCGCATAGCGATCAAAGGTGCGCTCCACCTCGATCACTGACAACACTAACTCGGGTGGTAAGTTGAGTTCACTCGCCTGCTGGTGAACCCGCGTCAACAGGTCAAGGCGCTCTGCGGGGTCTGCGAGAAAGTGGGCGAGCCGCTGCTGCATATCCATTAGCCAGACCTCAGCTGCGTATCGATCCTCAAAGCCGTGATCCGCAGACAAAGCACGGTTCAGATAAGCGCTGAGCGCGGCTCGGTCCTCTGCTGATTCGGCGCTGAGTTCCGGAGCCGTCAGCAGGAGTAAAGCGAGAAGAATCCCAAGCTGTGCGTGGCGCAAATCAATCAGCCGTCAGTAAGTGCCTGCTGGAGACGTCCGATGACGTCTGTGGGTGCCACCATCTCGGTCTCGCCGCTACGTCGATGGGTGAGTTCGAGTTGGCCCTCGGCCAGTGATCGTTCCCCCACGGTCACCCTCAGCGGCATGCCCAGAAGCTCCATCTCTGCGAACTTGACTCCTGGCCGTTCTGATCGGTCGTCGAGAAAAGCGGTGAGGCCCGCATCAGCACAGGCGGCGTACAGCTGCTCGGTGGCCTCGCGCACGGCATCCGACTTATCCATGCCCAGCGGGACGATGGCTACGTCAAAGGGCGACATGGCGGTGGGCCAAATGATGCCGTTGTCGTCATGGTTTTGCTCAATGGCGGCCGCGACGATGCGCGTGATACCAATGCCGTAACAACCCATGACCATCGGCTGGTTGCGACCCTGCTCATCAAGCACAGAGGCATTCATTGACTCAGAGTACTTCGTGCCCAACTGAAAGATATGGCCGACCTCAATACCTCGGCGAATCTCGAGGGTGCCCTCGCCGCAGGGGCTGGGATCTCCGCTCACGATCTCGCGAATATCGGCGAATTCAGCATTTGGGACATCCCGGCGCCAGGTGGCGCCCTTGACGTGGTAGCCGTCTTCATTGGCGCCGCAAACGAAACTGGGCATGTCCGCCGCGGTGTGATCCACCACGACTCTGACGGGGGCACCCACTGGACCCAGCGAGCCAAACCCGGCGCCCAAACAGGCTTTTACTTCGTCGGGTTCCGCCATCACCAGTGGCGACGCCATGCCCGGCAATTTAGCGGCCTTGATGGCATTTAATCGATGGTCGCCGCGAACCACCAGCGCCACCAGTTCGCCCTGCTCATCTTTGGCGAGCAGCGTTTTGATCGATTGCTCAGCGGGGATACCTAGCTGCTTGGCGAGAGCATCAATCGTGGTCATGCCGGGCGTTGCGAATTTCTCCAAATCGGGTGTATCGGACGGCTCAGCAGCAGCAACCCCCGGCAGCGCAGGCGCCAGTTCCACGTTGGCCGCGTAGTCGCTGCCGGTCGAGAAGGCAATGGCGTCCTCGCCGCTTTCTGCCAGCACATGGAACTCGTGGGAATGTGCGCCCCCGATTGCGCCTGTGTCGGCTTCCACCGCTCGGAAATCAAGACCCAGCCGGTTGAAGATGGCGGTGTAGGCTTCATGCATGCGCCAGTAAGTGTGCTCCTGCGACGCCTGATCAATATGGAAGGAGTAGGCGTCTTTCATGATGAACTCCCTCGAGCGCATCACGCCAAAGCGCGGTCGGATTTCATCACGAAACTTAGTTTGGATCTGGAATAGGTTGATCGGCAGTTGTTTATAGCTCTTGATCTCGCTTTTGGCGATCTGCGTGATGACCTCTTCGTGGGTCGGCCCGAGACAGAACGGGCGCTGGTGACGGTCCTCCAGTCGACACAGCTCGGGTCCGTAGAGCTCCCAGCGACCGGATTCCTCCCACAATTCCCCCGGCTGAACTACCGGCATACTCAGCTCCAGCGCACCGGCGCGCTCCATTTCTTCCCGAACGACTTGCTCAACTTTGCGCAGCACGCGGAGTCCCAGCGGCATCCAGTTGTAGATGCCAGCAGCGACCCGGCGGATCAATCCCGCTCGCAGCATGAGCTGATGACTTGCGACCTCAGCGTCTGAGGGGGTCTCTTTCAGGGTCGACAGCAGGAACTCACTGGCTCGCATAACTTACTCCATATCGGTAAAAGTCATTCTAAAGGGGGCGGATGCTGGCCGTACAGTTGCGGCGGTGTGAATCGTAGTGATGTTGCCGCAGCGGTGGCGGCGATGAACCAGCATGATTACATGCCGATGAATAGTAGTGACGGGCTTGTAGGTGGCAGGCGCCTGTTGTTGAATCGTTCCAGTAGCAGTCTGGGCGATGCCGCCCTGATCAGGGTTATCGCGTGAGGCGGGTCAATGGGAAAGAAGCAAACCGGCAAGCAACTGGGAAAAGCAGTTGGAGCCAAAAAAATGAAACCGGTTAAAACCAAGCTCTCTAAATCACAGATGTTTGAAGCGTTGGCCGAAGACAGCGGCGTCGCCAAGTCGGAGGTTCAAAAAGTATGGGGCTCTTTGGAACGGCTCATCGAAGCGAGTATTTGTGAGCGGGGCTATGGCCAGTTCACATTGCCGGGGTTGATGAAAGTCACCACCATCCCACGACCCGCGATTAAAGCCCGACGAGGCATCAATCCGTTCACCAAGGAGGAAATCTGGTTCAAGGCCAAACCTGCGAGCACCGGTGTCAGGATTCGCGCACTGAAAAAAATGAAGGGCTTCGCCAACTGATCTGTGATCGCAACTTGTATGACTCGGCGGCGCCCGCCTTTTTTGATCGCTTTGCCGGCAGGAAGCTGAATGTTCACGCTCTGCGTATCTTTCACTGATTCAGGGTTTACGATACGCTCCGCGCCCTTGTATGAAGTCCCATAACCTCGGGCAGAGCCGGTTTAGATCACACTTTGCAGGGGAGAGCACTATGCCCATTTACGAATATTGTTGTCAGGAATGCGGACACTCACTGGAGGCCATCCAAAAGTTGGCAGACGCGCCTTTGACTGACTGTCCCGAGTGCGGAAAAGCCGCGCTGAAGAAGCAGGTGAGTGCCCCCGCCTTTCGCTTGTCTGGTGGCGGTTGGTACGAGACCGACTTCAAAACTGGCGACAAGAAAAACATTGCGGGCGAGCGCAGTGATACTGCAGATAAGCCGGCCGCTAAAACGGAAACTGGCAGCGCCTCGGGTGAGAACACCAAGAAAACCGAGTCGAAACCCGCGGCCACCGCAAAGTCCGATACCTCTAAAGCCAGCTAACGGCGGGAAACCACACGATGGAAACAGCGATGCGAACCCACTACTGCGGCCTGATCGATGAGAATTTGATCGATCAAACGGTGACGCTGTGTGGCTGGGTAGATCGCCGTCGGGATCATGGCGGTGTCATTTTTCTCGACATGCGCGACCGCGAAGGCGTGGTGCAAGTGGTGTTTGACCCCGACACGGAAGAGCACTTCCAGCGCGCCGACAGCGTGCGTAGCGAGTACGTTTTGAGGATCACCGGTCGCGTTCGCGCACGCACGGCCCAGACAGTGAATCCGAATATGGCCTCAGGAAAGATAGAAGTACTGGGTAAAAATCTGGAGATTCTCAATGCTGCCCAAACGCCACCCTTTCCGCTTGATGAGCACCACTCCGTGGGTGAGGACGTCCGTCTGCGGTACCGCTTTATGGATCTGCGTCGGCCGGAGATGCAGCAGAATCTGATTGCCCGGGCGAAAATCACCTCGAGCATCCGGCGCTACTTAGACGGGCAGGGTTTTTTAGATATCGAAACCCCGATACTGACGCGGGCGACACCTGAGGGCGCGCGGGATTATCTGGTGCCCAGTAGAACACAGCCCGGCGCGTTCTTTGCGTTGCCCCAGTCTCCCCAGCTCTTCAAACAGTTACTGATGGTCTCGGGTTTTGACCGTTACTACCAAATTGCACGGTGCTTCCGGGACGAAGACCTTCGGGCGGACCGACAGCCTGAATTTACTCAGATCGACATCGAAACCGCTTTTCTTGATGCCGAAGAAGTGATGTCGATTACTGAGGGTATGGTGCGCAGCCTCTTCCAAGAGCAGCTTGAGGTGGAGCTGGGCGCATTCCCGCGCATGACCTGGGCAGATGCCATGGAGCGTTATGGCTCCGATAAACCTGACCTTCGGATTACGTGGGAATTGGTATCAATTGATGATCTGATGGCAGGGGTCGATTTTAAAGTGTTCAGTGGTCCGGCTAATGATGCAGGCAGCCGAGTGGCCGCGCTCAAGGTGCCTGGGGGCGCGTCGCTGTCGCGGAAGGAAATTGACGACTACACCGACTACGTAGGCATTTATGGCGCCAAGGGTCTCGCTTGGATCAAGGTAAACGACCGGGCGGCTGGCATAGAAGGCCTGCAATCGCCGATTATCAAGTTTATGCCTGACGAGACCGTATTGGCGATGTTGGATCGGCTCGACGCAGCAGATGGCGATATTCTGTTCTTTGGCGCCGACAAGCGCTCGGTAGTTAATGAGGCTTTGGGCGCACTGCGTCTTAAAGTCGCTGCAGATCTGGATCAGGTTGCAGAGGGGTGGGCGCCGCTATGGGTTGTCGACTTCCCCATGTTCGAACGCGATGAGCGCGGCGGTATGACCGCCTTGCACCACCCCTTTACAGCGCCGTCCTGTTCGGTAGAAACCTTACAGACAGAGCCCGAGGCAGCGCTGTCACAAGCCTACGATATGGTGCTGAACGGTAGTGAGATTGGCGGCGGTTCCGTCCGTATTCATGATCAGGCCATGCAGCAGGCCGTGTTTGAGCTTTTAGGTATTGATGAGGTCGAGGCGGAATCCAAGTTCGGGTTCCTGTTGAGCGCGTTGCGTCACGGCGCGCCGCCTCATGCGGGCCTCGCTTTTGGTCTGGATCGTCTCGTTATGCTGATGGTGGGTGGGCAGTCTATTCGCGACGTCATCGCCTTCCCCAAGACCCAAAGCGCCCAATGCGTCATGACCGAGGCGCCGGGTGAAGTCTCGGAGCAGCAACTGCGGGAGCTGTCGCTGCGCCCTCGCCGCACCGAGCAACCCGCTGCGGACTGATTCACGATGGCCGGCCACAGTAAATGGGCGAACATCAAGCATCGCAAAGCGGCGCAAGACGCCAAGCGGGGCAAGCTTTTTACCAAGTTGATTCGGGAGCTGGTGGTCGCTGCGCGAGCAGGCGGCGCTGTTGTTGAGGACAACCCGAGACTCCGCGCGGCAGTAGACAAGGCGCTTGGCGCCAATATGAAGCGGGACACGATCGACAACGCCATCGCGCGTGGCGCGGGCACCGGTGAAGCTGACAACATGGAGGAGCTGACCTACGAGGGTTATGCGCCGGGTGGTGTGGCAGTGCTCGTTGAAGTGATGACGGACAACCGCAATCGTACGGTAGCCGAGGTGCGGCACGCTTTTACCAAGCGCGGTGGTAATCTGGGTACCGACGGGTCGGTAGCGTATCTCTTTTCCCGCACCGGGCTCATCCAGTTTGCCCCGGGGGCTGATGAGGAGGCGGTTATGGAAGCCGCGCTGGAGGCGGGTGCAGACGATATTGTGGCAGCTGAGGATGGTAGCGTCGATGTGATGACGCCGTGGGAGTGCGTCACTGAGGTACGAGACGCACTGGTTGCCGTAGGGCTCGAGCCCGTTCAGGCCGAGGTCACGATGTTGCCCAGTACGGAAGTCTTGCTGGATGCCGACACTGCATCGAGTGTCATGGGACTGATCGACATGCTCGAGGATCTCGATGACGTCCAGAATGTCTACTCCAACGCGGACATACCGGACGCCGTGCTAGCTACTTTGTAATGTTTATTGAGTCCTGAACGGCTCATGATCTTTTGGTCACAATCGTTCACACTAGGCACTGGTTTGCGCTGGTTGCCATCATGACCGTCATCCTTGGCATCGACCCCGGTTCCCGAAAGACGGGGTTTGGTGTCATTCGCGTTGAGCGAAATCAGGCCCAATATGTCTCTAGCGGTACTATCCGTCTGCCGGTCAAGGAAGCCCTCGGTCCACGTCTTCGGGTCTTGTTTGAGTCACTCTCAGAGATCATTGACACCTATCGGCCCACGGTCGCGGCAATTGAAAGCGTGTTTATGGCCAAAAGTGCGGATTCTGCGCTCAAGCTGGGGCATGCCCGTGGCGCGGCGATGGTGGCCTGTGTGACCAACGAGCTTGAAGTATTTGAGTACGCAGCCCGACAGATCAAGCAGTCCGTCGTAGGCACGGGTGCGGCCAATAAGCAGCAGGTGCAACACATGGTGACCGCACTGCTGGGTTTGTCCGCGGAGCCCGCCGAGGACGCGGCCGATGGCCTTGCCGCAGCGCTGTGTCACTGTAATACGCAAGGCCTGGCCAGCGCATTGTCTGCCAGCCGCTTCAGGGCAGGGCGTTTAAGGTAAAGTGGCGGCATGATTGGTCAAATTCGAGGCACATTGATCGCGCGTCAGGCGCCCGAAATTCTGGTGGATGTTGGGGGTATTGGCTACGAAATCCAGGTGCCCATGACCACACTTTATCAACTGCCTGAACTCGGCCAACCCGTCACCTTGCTGACACACTTTGTTGTGCGCGAGGATGCGCAACAACTGTATGGTTTTGCTGAATCCGCCGACAGACGTCTATTTAGGGAGCTGATCAAGGTCAGCGGAGTCGGCCCGCGATTGGCGCTGACACTACTTTCGGGAATGGATGCGGCCGACTTCGCGCGCTGCTTGCAACGCGATGACGTGGCCGCCCTGGTGGCGCTGCCGGGCGTGGGCCGGAAGACGGCAGAGCGCCTGCTGGTGGAGATGCGCGACAAGGCGGGGGATTGGCTCGATGAACTCTCTCCTGAGTCAGCCGCGCGAGCGGAGACCGGCAAACCGAGTGCCCATGGCAACGACCAACGCGCGGAAGCCGAGCAGGCACTCGTTGCCCTGGGCTACAAGCTGACGGAAGCCGCAAAGCTGATCGCAGCCGCCGATGCGGCGCCAGAGACCCCCAGCGAGGAGCTGATTAGGCTGGCACTGCGGATTGCCGGAGGGGCGAGAGGATGACAGCAGTCCAAGAGGAAGGGCGCCTGTGATTGAGACTGATCGCCTTGTCGCGGCCGACCCGGGTAACCATCGCGATGACCCGATGGACCGTGCGATTCGACCGCGAAGGCTCGACGACTATATCGGGCAGCGTGCGGTGCGGGAGCAAATGGAGATCTTCCTCTCGGCAGCGCGCGGCCGTGGTGAACCGCTCGACCATACGTTGATCTTCGGCCCGCCAGGCCTGGGCAAGACCACACTTGCGAGCATCATTGCAGAGGAGATGGGTGTACAGCTGAAGACCACTAGCGGACCCGTTCTAGAAAAGGCCGGCGACATCGCGGCCCTGATGACGAACCTCGAGCCTGGCGATGTGCTCTTTATTGACGAGATTCATCGCCTAAGCCCTTATGTCGAGGAAATTCTGTACCCGGCCATGGAAGATTACCAGCTCGATATCATGATTGGTGAGGGGCCCGCAGCGCGCTCGATTAAGCTCGACTTACCGCCGTTTACTCTGGTCGGTGCGACGACGCGTGCAGGACTGCTCACATCGCCGCTGCGTGATCGCTTCGGCATTGTGCAGAGGCTTGAGTTTTACGATGCCGCGGAGCTCACTGAAATCGTGAACCGCTCAGCGGGAATTTTAGAGATTCCCAGCGACAACCAGGGCGCAGTGGCGATTGCCAAGCGTTCCAGAGGCACACCGCGTATCGCTAACCGCCTGCTGCGACGTGTTCGAGATTATGCAGAGGTAAAGGCCGACGGCGCGGTGACGGGCGGCACGGCCGAGGCGGCACTCGATTTGCTGAACGTGGATGCGCAGGGTTTCGACCATTTGGATCGCCGGCTGCTGCTCACCATGATCGAGAAGTTTGATGGTGGCCCCGTGGGAGTGGATAGTCTGGCCGCAGCGCTGTCCGAGGAGCGAGGTACGATAGAGGACGTATTGGAGCCGTTTTTGATTCAGCAGGGCTTTATCCTGAGAACGCCGCGCGGTCGGATCGCGACCCGGCATGCTTATGCCCATTTTGGCATACCCTATCAGGGATCCGCGGCGGAAACCCTCCGCCTCGATTTGGATGAGTCGTCGTGACAGCGGAATTTTCGCTGCCGATTCGGGTCTATATAGAAGACACCGACGCCGGGGGCATAGTCTATTACGTCAACTACCTCAAGTATCTGGAGCGGGCGCGCACTGAGTTAATGCGCACCCTCGGTTTGGAACGAGCGGCTGTCTCGGATGCGGGATGGAATTTTGTCGTGTCGGACGTGTCGCTCTCCTACAAAGAGCCTGCGCGGCTCGATGACCAGCTGCATGCCACCGCAGTGATATCTGCGGTGGGCGGCGCGACGGTCAGCTTCCGGCAAACCGTGCGCCGAGATGAGACGGTGCTGGTGGCAGGGAATATTCAGATCGCCTGCGTAGATCGCGGTACGGGTCGCCCCACGCGGTTGGATGCTGACCTGCGGAAGCAAATAGAGGCGACAATCGCTGCCACGGAGAAGGTGACATGACACAAGAGCTGGGATTGCTGGAGCTCATATTCGGTGCCAGTGCGCTGGTGCAGGCGGTGATGCTTATACTGGTGCTGGCCTCTCTGTCGTCGTGGTTCCTGATTGTGCAGCGCGTGATGCTGATGCGGCGTGCTGACGATGAGCTTCTGGTATTTGAGGAGCGATTCTGGTCCGGCATCGATCTTGCCCAGCTTTACCGTGAGGGCAATGAGGCGGTCGCAGACGGTCAATTGCCTACCGGTGTTGAGACTTTGTTTCGGGCGGGGTTCAAGGAGTTTTCCCGGTTGTCGCAACAATCCGATATGGATGCCGATGCGATTCTTGAAGGGTCGCGGCGAGCCATGCGCGTGGCACTGATGCGTGAGACGGACCGAATTGAGCAACATCTCCCTTTCCTGGCCTCGGTCGGTTCTACCAGCCCTTACATCGGACTGCTGGGGACAGTGTGGGGCATCATGCACTCCTTTAGGGGGCTGGCCAATGCAACGCAAGCCACCTTGGCGACCGTCGCACCGGGTATCTCGGAAGCGCTCATCGCCACGGCAATGGGACTGTTCGCGGCGATTCCCGCCGTATTGGCCTACAACCGTCTCGCGTCTCGCAGCGACGCGCTGCTGAATCGGTATGAGACGTTTCTCGATGAGTTCTCGGGCATTCTGCAGCGCCAGACGTATGCGCTGAAAGCGAATCAATCTCCCAGAGCCTGATCATGCGTCGGCGTCGGATGCTCGCAGAAATCAACGTCGTGCCCTACATCGACGTGATGTTGGTGCTGTTGGTGATTTTCATGGTTACGGCACCCATGCTGATGCAGGGCGTCGAGGTGGACTTGCCCGATGCGGATGCTGCGCCAGTCAAGGATCAGGATGCCGAGCCGTTGATCGTCTCGATCAATGACCGCGGCGAACTCTTTCTCAATCTGGGCGCCGACGAAAAGCAGGCGCTTGAGCTGCCGACGATTCGGCAGCGGGTGGCCGCTGTGCTTAGGCGCACGCCGGATAAGCCGGTGCTGGTGTGGGGTGACCGGAAGGTGGCCTATGGAGACGTCGTAGTTGTCATGACCGCGTTGCAGGAAGCGGGTGCACCGAAAGTAGGTTTGGTGACCGAGAGTCCGGCTGGTAACTGATGTCAGCCGACCGCCTGCTTTTTACGGGTCTGCCTGCCATCCTGACTCTCGCACTGCACGGGGGGTTGCTCTTGATGCTGGTGGTTCGCTGGACGAGCTCCAGTGAAGTGATCGCGGCCGCTCCCAGCATTCAGCCGATTCAAGCCAGCTTGATTCAGGCAGAGACGTTAAAGCCAAAACCCAAGCCAAAACCCAATCCAAAACCCAAGCCGAAACCCAAGCCGAAACCAAAGCCGAAGCCTGAGCCTCAACCCGCGCCAAAGCCAGCCCCTGAGCCAAGCCCTGAGCCCAAACCGGCGAAAACCGAGAAGCCGGAGCCTGCGCTCGATGCTGAACAGTTGGCGACATTGACCCGTAACGAGCTTGATTCTCTTGTCGATGCAGAGATTGCCGCCTCCGGGGCGGGTGAGCCCAGCCTGCGTGACGTGGTGGCAGCCACCATTCAGGCTTCGGTCGTCAACCGTTGGACCCGGCCACCCAGTGCGCGCAACGGTATGGTGTCGATATTGTCGATACAATTGGTGCCGACAGGAGAGGTGGTAGGCGTGAGCGTTCTGCAGTCCAGCGGCAACACCGCATTTGACCGCAGCGCCATGACGGCAGTGGAAAGGACGGGACGATTCCCCGAGGTCGCCAAGCTCGATGACCGCACATTTGAGGCTAACTTTCGGCGATTTCAGCTGATATTCAAGCCTGAAGACTTGAGGTACTAAAAAGTGTTATCGAAACGTTGGTTCATTCTATTTTCGCTCTTATTGGCATCTGCTGTCCGCGCAGAGCTGCAGATCGAAATCAATCAGGGGGTGGAGAATCCCGCGCCCATCGCGGTGGTGCCCTTTGCCTGGCAGGGAGTAGGCTCGGCGCCTGAGGATGTCGCTCAGATTATCGATTCGGATCTGGCTCGCAGCGGCCAGTTCTCGCCGGTCAGCCGGCGCGACATGTTGAGCTATCCCACCCGTGAATCGGAACTTTTTTTCCGAGATTGGCGCGCCATTTCTGCCGAGTATGTGCTTATGGGCCGGGTCAGTGTGGGATCACAGGCACGCATTGATTTCCAACTTTTTGATGTTACTCGCCAGGAGGCTGTGGCTGATGGAACTGTAACAGGACCCGTCGCGGAGCTGCGTATGTTGGCGCATCGGGTATCCGACTCGGTTTATGAAACCTTGACCGGTATCCCCGGTGCTTTTGCCACGCGACTTCTTTACGTCTCGGTGACCCGCAATCCGGACGGCAAGGATTTTTATCGCCTCACCCTGGCAGATGCTGATGGGCGCCGGCCCATCGTCCTGTTGGAAGGCCGCGATCCTATTTTGTCTCCGGCGTGGTCACCTGACGGCACCGAGGTGGCCTATGTGTCCTTTGAGACCTCACGGCCCGCTATTTACCGACAGAATTTGCGCACCGGAGAGCGTGAGCAACTGACAAATTTCAAAGGTCTGAACAATTCTCCTGCGTGGTCCCCGGATGGCAACAATATGGCACTGGTGTTGTCCAAGGACGGCAATCCGGATATTTACCTGTTGAATTTGAAGAGTCGCGCCTTGACCCGTCTGACCCGCCACTTTGCGATCGACACCGAACCGACATGGATGCCCGATGGCAAATCGTTATTGTTTACGTCAGACCGGGGCGGACGACCGCAAATCTATCGCTACGATCTGCGTACCCAAAAAATAGAGCGGGTCACTTTTGAGGGGCCGTACAACGCCCGGGCGCGGGTTGCGCAGGATGGTCGCAATGTCGCGTTGGTTCATCAGCGAAATGGTCGGTACCACATAGCGGTATTTGATTTGGTGACTGACAGGTTGACGGTGCTAACTGAAACGAGTCTTGATGAGAGCCCCAGTATCGCGCCTAACGGCTCGATCGTGCTCTATGCCACCAAGCGCGGTGAAGACAGCATTTTGGGTGCGGTGGCGGTCGACGGCGGAGTGCGATTCAGCCTGCCAGCCCGACAGGGCAGCGTCCAGGAGCCGGCCTGGTCGCCTTACGTGACGCCTTAAACTTCCGGTCGTTGTTGGATTTCTGATGAGAGGGTGTGTTTAGAAGGGGGCTATTGTTGTCTTTCGTAAATAGACTGTTCGTCAGGAGCAATATTTCTGGGCCTCAACGCGAGAAAATTAAACATTAATGCGCTACATTAGGCGCAGTTGAGGTTCCAGAGACTTGGGAAGGATAGGCAATATGAAAAATGTAACGCTGAGTGCGAAGTGGTCAGGTGTGGTTTTCGCTGCACTGTTTCTGGCGGCATGTTCCAGTAACGAAACCAAGGAGGCGGACGCTGCCGCTGCAGCTGCTTCTGAGCAGGCCGCTCAAGAGGCTGCCGCTCAAGAGGCTGCCGCACGAGAGGCCGAGCAACAAGCGCAGGCCGCTGCTCAAGAGGCGCGTGAGGAAGCGGCTGCCGATGTGGGTACGGTTTTTTACTTTGATTTCGATAGCTCTTCACTGACGGACGAAGCCCGGGGGCAAGTGGATGCCCACATTGCCGCACTGCTGGGTAACAATGACAGCGTCCGACTCGAAGGCCATACCGATGAGCGTGGCACACGTGAGTACAACCTTGCTTTGGGTGAGCGACGTGCCAATGCCGTCCGCGATTACATGGTCGCTAACGGTTTGCCCAGCTACCGAATCGAGACCATTAGTTACGGTGAGGAAAATCCGGTTGCTTATGGCTCTGGCGAGTCCAACTGGCAACAAAATCGCCGGGTTGAGCTCAAATAACTGAGGACTTCAATTTGACAGTGTTACCCATCAAGCCGGCGTCATTCGCCGGCTTTTTGTTAATAGGCGCCGTATCAAACGTTGCGCCCGTCGGCGCTCAGGACTACGTGGATGTAGAGGCGGAACGTCGTGCCGCCGCAGCGCAGGCACCTTCAACCCAAGCACCGCCAGAGGAGGTATCAGAGGTGGCGCCTGGAACGTTTTATACCGGTATTCAGCCGTACTCTGGTTCCACCACGGTGGCACAACCGCCTGTGGAAACCACAACGGCGCCGATTACCGGTACCGATTCAGGTAGCCTGATGTTGCGCGTGCAGCAGCTCGAAACCGATATGCGGCGGCTGAATGGTTTGCTTGAGGAAGCCACCCAGGCACTCCGGCTGCTGGAAACACAGAGTCTTGAGAGATACGTCGATCTGGATCGTCGTCTCGCATCGGGGGGCGCTGCTGCGATCAATGAAGGGGCGGACTCGACGGTGGTCGCGCCAAACCCCACGCCGTCAGAGAACCCCGTCTTGGGGCGCGAGGTTGATGCGCAAGAGGGGGAGGAGGCCGCTTACCGGGCAGCCTACGAGCTGGTGCGAGAGCGGGAGTTTAATGATGCTGTCGTGGCTTTTATGGCGTTTCTCGCCGATTTTCCTTTTGGTCGTTACGCGCCCAATGCCCATTATTGGTTGGGTGAGCTTTATCTGGTGTTGGATCCCCCCGATCCTGAATTGGCGCGGCAGAGCTTCAAGTTGTTGCTTGATCAATACCCTGCGGATCCCAAGGTGCCCGACGCGCTGTATAAACTGGGCCGTGTCCAATTTATTAAAGGTAACCGCCAGCGCTCGAAGGAGTATCTGGACGAGGTGATTCGGGAGTATCCATCCCACGCGGCTGCACAGTTAGCGCGGCAGTTTTTACTAGAGAACTTCTGATGCCAATCGTTGAGACGACGCGGTGACCGCAGACCAAGATCCGGACTCTGCTGAGGTTGTTCGGCGGACGGGGCTCCGGCGGTTGCTCTTTACGCTGGTGAATTCGGGAAAAGGGCTACGTTTTTTACTGCGTAAAGAAGAAGCCTTCCAGCTCGAAGCGCTACTGGCCTGCGTGCTGATACCCGTAGCCATGTTACTCCCTGTTTTGCCGGTTGAGCGCATTTTACTGATCGGCGCTGTCTTCACCGTATTGATTGTTGAAGTGCTGAACACATCAATTGAAGTCCTGACGGATCGGGTCAGTCTTGAGCCGCACGAACTGTCCGGTCTTGCAAAAGACCTGGGGTCGTTGGCAGTGACGCTGTCATTGCTACTGTGGGCCGTAGTTTGGGGCGTTATCGTCCACAAGTATTGGCCTTTTGGCATTTAATGGGGCTTGAATTTTCACCCGTTAGCGTTAGCATACGCGCCTTCCCTTATTGGGCCGTTAGCTCAGTCGGTAGAGCAGTTGGCTTTTAACCAATTGGTCGCTGGTTCGAACCCAGCACGGCCCACCATTTATCAAACCTCCGTCGGGTGGGTTTTTACTGCGCGTAATCTGGTTCCTCACGGTCCAATATTGCTTTGAGCTCCGCAAAGTGACGCTCTGCCTGGCCGGGGTAGTCTTCCAACTCCATTGCAGTTTTTTCGGCAATGTCGTCCGACAGTACGTTGAGTGGTTGTGCGGTCCACAGCGCTTTAATGTAAGTCTCTGCCGCGCGCTCGAAATAAAACAGTCGATTGAAAGCGTCTGCCACGTCTTCGCCAATGACCATGACGCCGTGATGGCACATGATGAGTACCTTTTTATTCGGGTCTGACAACTTTTGGCAGCAGCGCTCTGCTTCTTCTTCAAACGCGAGCCCACCGTATTCGGCATCGATAGCATAGCGGTTAAAAAACATGGCGCAGTTTTGATCGATTGGCGGTAACCGTGGATCTTGCAGTGTGGACAGAATGGTCGCATGTATCGAGTGAACATGGAGCGCTACGCGGGCATGTTGGCAGTGACGGTGTACGGCGCCATGCAGACCCCAGGCAGTGGGATCTGGCGCGTCGGGCCGGGTCATCGTCTCCGGATCGTTGGCATCGACCAGAATCAGGTCAGAGGCCTTGATGCGCGAGAAATGTGATTGATTGGGGTTCATCAGAAATTGCGTGCCGTCGTCGTTGACAGCCGCCGAGAAGTGATTCGCCACCCCTTCGTGGAAATTGAATCGTGCCGCCCAACGAAAGGCGGCGGCGAGATCCGATCGTTCTTGGAAGTGGCTGGCTGGTGACATGGCCGCGGATGACGTCGAGCGAAGCTTTTGCATATTGTGCGTTATCTAAACCAGGATCTGCTAACGATACCATCGCGCGCCGATAGATTGATCGTTTTGAGAGCAAGCGTGGATGATTCCCACAACGGGTTATTGACCGCGTGCCCTTGCTCATGGCGATATGCGGCTCTCGGTACCCGGTATACTCGCGGTGGGGTTCATCCTTGGAGATGCTGATATGACACTGCAGACTTTTGCAGCGACGGATGACATTCAGGACATGGTGACTGCCCTCCAGCGGAGCGGGGCGGTGGTCATTAATTCAGTCTTGCCCGAGGTCGTCTCCCGGGGACTATGTGTGGATTTGCGCCCGGAGTTCGACCGGGAGGGGCATCTTTACCAAAACAACTTCAATGGCCATAAGACGCTGCGGGTAGGCGGCGTGACCAAGTACTCTCCCCATTTTGCAACTTTGCTGTTGCACCCCACCGTATTGGCTATTGCGGACGCTATTCTTAAGCCACACTGTGAGGTGTATCAGGTCGGCAGCACCACTGCGATTGAAATCTTGCCAGGCGAACAGGCACAGGTGCTCCACGCCGACGACACCTGTTATCCCAGTGATCTGTTGCCCTTTGAGGCGCAGATTTCGGCCTTATGGGCCCTTGATGACTTCACCATTGAAAATGGCGCAACACGGGTGGTGCCCAAAGAGACGGGTATCGAGAGTCCGGACGACGCACGAGAAGAACATGTTGTGCAGGCTGTCATGCCCAAGGGGTCGGTGGTGATCTATCTGGGGTCGACCCTTCACGGCGGTGGAGCGAATCGCAGTGATGCCCCGCGAAAAGCAGTGGTCAATACTTATTGTCTGGGATGGTTGCGGCAGGAAGAAAATCAGTACCTGACCCTGACCAGACAGGAGGTTGCCGCTCAATCAGACGAGATGCGACGTATGTTGGGCTTTCAAGCGCACGGGCCTTACTTGGGAGTATGGCCAGAGGATCCTGACGGGCTCTGGTATGAGACTTGAGCCCCACTGCCCTCGCTGCAGTTGCTGAAAGCGGGCTGATAATGTCGGTGCTTACCTAGCAGATTGGCGATCGCGCGTGAGCAGCGGATATAGCAGCGGGCCGGATAAGAGCGCTAACAAGCCGGCGATACCGTACCAACCGATCCCCAAGCCCAGCAGATTAAAACGGTCGTGACCCCACAACATGACGCTGTGGTCAGTGATGGTGATGCTCATCATGAAGGCAATCAGGCAAAGAGGCGGAATAATGAGAATGGCTAGCGCATACACTCCCCCCGGTATCTTGAAGGGCCGCTCCAGGCCAGGCTCGCGCACACGTAGTCGCAGTGCCGCAACGAAAATCAGGGCGTAAGAGGCTACCATTAGCAGTACGTCGATGATGACCAAGCTTTGAAAAGGGCCGATGATCAGCAAGGCGTTGACGCCAGCAATCAGCAAGAGCGCTACCACAGGTGTGCCAAAACGGGCGTTGATAGCGGCAAGGGGCGCGGGCAATAAGCCATCCGCTGCCAACTTTTGTAGCGGACGCGCTCCAGAGGCCATGTAATCCAAGTAGAGGGCGAGATTGCCCAAGACCACTGACGCCAGCAGGGCGTGTCCCAGCGCCGTGCCGCCCAGTGCACGGCCGATATCAACGAAAGACACGGTGCCCTCTTTACCATCGACCGAGAACAACTCCCATTGCCCAAAGGCGGCCAGACTGGCGAGTGTCGGAAGCACGTACATCAGTGCCACGAAGGGCAGGGCCATCATCAACGCTTTAGGAATAATGCGCTGGGGCTCCTCGATTTCTCCCGCCAGCGTCGACATGGACTCATAGCCTGAGTAAAACCACATACCAATACTGAGCCCAATGACGAGCGCCCCGTCTGCGCCAAGCAGATCAGTGTCAGGGGGTGTCATCGGCGTGAATGGGTTGAACTGCCAGTTGGCGAGCCCAATGAATGCCAGCACCAAAATCGGTGAAATGATCAGAATTGCAAACAGGCTCGAACCAATCGCCACTACCTTAATACCCAGCACGTTGACGATGGTGCATGCCGCGATGACCGCCCAGCAGATCGCGTAGTACATGCCGTCGCCGAAGCCGATTTGGTTTTGTAGGTAAGTGACGCTGAGAACAATGTAGAGCGAGGTGTCGACGAGCAGGGCGAGCGACCACCACCAGCCTGCTTGAAAGCCCCAAAATTGGCCTAATCCTCGTCGCGTCCAAATATAAAAACCACCGCTATCGGGTATGGCAGAACCCAATTCGCTGGCGATGAGCGCCATGGGCATGGCCCAAATGATGGGTAATGCGAGCAGCAGCAGTAAGGTTAGCCCCGGTCCCGAGGAGGCGATCATCTCCTCGATACCAAATGAGCCGCCTGACACGAAGATATAGATCATGAAGAAGGCGCTGAACAGTGGTACGCGGGTGCGCTTCATGTCTGCCCTGGGCAGCGATTAACTGTGCGCTGTTTCAATCCGGGCCCCTTTTACGATCAGCGATGAAAAGCGTAGCCGGATCAGAGGTAATCATCAGTCGGGATGCGCCACCATACCCAGTATAGACCGGATCGTCAGTATTGAGCGCTAGCAAGGATCTGTAGCGCAGGTTCCTGATGTCAGTGCAGGCTGGCTTCCAGCGAGTGCAGGTACCAGTGCACAAATTGCTGTAGCGTGAACTCAAATTCTGGGTGATAGGGGCCAGGCTCGAAAAATCGGGAGTTCACTCCCGCGGCGTTGCGGGTGATGATGTATTCGTCTTCCAGCGTGGTGTGATGCCAGAGCCACGTCACTTTATCCAGATCGTAGTCCGTGCCTTCTTCTGCATCTGCCCTGACAAACCACACCAGTTCCATGTCGGTCTCGGTCAATGATCGAGGAATAAAGCGATAGAGCACGCAGTGATCCGGGTAGTTGAGCATGAAGGTCACGGGCCCCATCTGAAAATCCCCCGCGCCACCGTCGTAATCTTTGAAGTTGCCCATTAGCGGTGCGACGGGTTGGCCATTCTGGCTGCCGGTGACATACCCCTCGAATAACCCGTAGCGCATGGTATGCGCGCATGCGCCAAAACTTGGCGCGTCAAGGTAAATCTCGGTATGGGTTTTGGAGATCCCCGGGATGCCCGTGATCTCGTCCGCGTGCTCCAGCATCTTGGCGACTACGGGCGCCGATTTTTCGTCGAGATCCTTCAAGGTGTGCATTTTGGCGTAGGCGCGGTGTGAGGTGGCGCAGTGATAGCACTCAAGATAATTCTCGATTGCCAGCTTCCAGTTCGCCTCGACCCGGTAGGTTTTTCGGTGCGCGACTTTGGCTTGATCGAGATCATAGGCGCCAAGCGGTTCGCGAATGTTCTCGAGCGATGCCACCAGATCACCGGCATTGGGATCACAGTTGATAAACACCAGCCCCATATAGGTCACGCACTTCACGGGCTTCAGGCCGTGTGCGGCGGCGTCAAAGTCAGGCATGACGTGGGTCTCGCGGGCGGCCTTGAGTGAGCCATCCACGTTATAGACCCATCCGTGGTAGGGGCACACGTAGGTCTTTCGGTTACCGCTCAGCTCTTCACAAACCCGCGCGCCGCGGTGGCGACAGATATTGTGCATGGCTCGGATATCGCCGGTTTCGGTGCGCGCGACGATGATGGAGTCCTCTCCGATTTCAACGAGCTGGTAGTCACCGACTGAGGGAATTTCGCTTGCATGCAGTGCATAAATCCAGCTCTTGAAAATCAGGTGCTCGAGCTCTTGCTCATGCACCAGATGTGAGCGGTAGAAGTACGGGTCCATGGCGTGATGTGGACGCAGCTTCTCTGCGTCCAGCTTGTCGCGCATGCGCTGAAAGGAATCATCTACGGAAGTCGCGATGGCGTTCATGGCGTCTCTCAGAGAAATCTATCGATCAATGGGGTGGTGCGGGCGTCTGCCAGCGCTTGGGTGACTTGAAAATCGGTGCGTCAATCACCTTGCAGGGCGCCAGTAAACGGGTCCAGTGCAGCTCACGTTGGTAGTAGATTTCCGCAACCAGTTCATCTCCTACGGCGCCGTGGGGCATCTCGATCTGTGCATAGGCAATATTCGCCTTTGCCGTTGGGCACCAGGCAGCGGATGTCACGGTGCCCACCTGCTTGTCGCCTTTGAGAATGAAGGAGTGCTCCGCAGGTTTGTTGCCCTCGACATCCAGCATGGCAAAGCGATATCGAGAGCCCTTTTCCTGCTCTTTGAGCAGCGCCGAGCGCCCGTTGAAGAGGGGCTTTTTAAAATCCACTAGCCACCCCAACCCCAGCTCGAAGGGGCTGCGGGTTCGTCCGACACGCACAACTTCTTCGGCGGGCATGAAATCAACATTGGCCTGCAAGAAGCCCGCCTCAATCCGCGCGAGCTCCAGCGCATACGAGCCAATAGGTTTGATCAGGTAGTCGCGCCCAAGCTCAAAGAGTTGGTCCCAGAGGGCCTCTGCCGATTCAGGTGGGACCCATACCTCATATCCCAAGTCACCGGTAAACCCGGTGCGGCTTACCATGAGCGGTCGCCCCTCGAAGCTGAAGTGTGCGATCCCAAACGGCTTAAGCTGATTGAGATCATTACAACCCAGCAGGGTCAATACGGTGCAGGAGGTCGGCCCCTGTACTGCAAGGCCTGCGACGGCTTCGGATTCGTTTTCAATTGTTACGTCAAAACCCAGAGTGTTCCAGGCGAGCCAATCATCCGCGCGTTGATAGGAACAGATACGGTAGTCCTGCTCGCCCAGGCGGAAGATCGTGCCGTCATCCATGACCTGACCATTGTCGTCACACCAGATCGCATAGCCGACCCGGTCGACGCCAATTTTGCTGACGTCCCGAGTAATCAGACGATCCAGATATCGCTGGGCGTCGGGTCCAGTAACCCGGTACTTGTTCATGGGTGACAGGTCAAAGACACCGGTTGTGCTGCGGACAGCGAAGTACTCAAGTTCGACATCGAAGTAAGCGTTCGGGGTGGTGTACCCCATCCAGTTTCCCCAGTCGTTCAGATCGCACATGGCTTCGACCCGGGAGTGGAAGGGCGTGGTGAGTAGCATGGTGTCTCGGCTCACGTCGCTCATCACAGTGCTCCTCGCTTAAGAATTTCTTTGGCGGCGTTGCGCCCCGGAAGTCCTTGCAGCCCCCCTCCGGGATGCGCGCCTGCACCGCAGAGATAGAGGCCCTCTACCGCGGTTGCATACTGCGTTGAGCCGGGGAAGGGTCGCATCATTAATGCTTGGTCGATGCAGAGCTCCCCATGGTGCCAGCTGCCACCGGTCATGCCATGAGAGGCCTCGAAATCAGAGGGTACAACCAGCTCACTGGTGGTGATCAGTGCGCCAATGCCCGGGGCATAACCTTCCAGTTCACTGATCAGCTGATTGATAAGCTGAGGTTTCCCAGCTTCCCACCCCATATCTGGCGCATAGGGCACGTAGTGCACGATCGCGGTCAAACTGTGTTGGCCTTGAGGCGCTAGACCCGGATCTTCAATGGTTGGGATGCTGATATCAAAGATGTGTAGGTCACTGAGCTCCCGGTATTTCATCGGGTTCAGTGCCGTTTCCATACCGTCCATCGGCGGCGTGATGACCAGTCGCTCCGTCAGCTGTGCCTCGCTAAGTCCTGTGAAGCTGGGTAGCCCGCTTAATGCGAGGTGCAGCTTTGCGGTGCCGCTTCGCGATCGATAGCACTCCACTCTCTTTGCCATGCCTGCTTCCATCTGGTGGTAGCCCAGCAATCGACGGAAAGTGGTGGAGGGGTCAGCGCTGGAGATGACTAGTTTCGCCGAGATCTGCTCGCCCGAGTCGAGGGTGACGCCGGTGACGCGATCGTCTGTTTTCACGATGGCGGTCACCAACGAACCCAGCTGGATCTTGGCGCCACATTTCTCGGCCGCGGTGGCCAGAGACTGCCCAAAGGCACCCATGCCGCCCAGCACCTGCGTGGTGCCGGTTTGGCCCAAATGCTCGCCGGTTGCCCGATGTAAGTAGCTGTAGACGGTGTTGGGCGAGCGTGGCCCCATATTCGTGCCGGTGACGGCGTCCAGGGCAATGGTGCTTTTCAGCGCGGCGTGAGAAAAGTGCTCGTTCATGACGTCATAGATATTGATCATGACGATGCGCATTAAATCCCGCAGGTGCTCGCGGCTCAGCAGCTTCAGGCTCAAGCCCAGTTTCATGAGAGTGAGGCGGTCCGTCCAGTTCTGCTCCACCAGCTTGGGAGGTCGGCAGCGATAGAGCGTCGTCATCAGCTTGGCGAAGCTGCGCACCATCTTTTTGAAGTCGCGGTAGGCGGCCTGATCCGCTGAATCGACGCCGGCGCCGCTAATGGTGTCGCCATCGACAACGAGATGGTCGCCATCAGTTTGCAGTGAAATCGTGGCTTTCGGCTTACCCAGCTTCAGGCCGGCAGACCTCAGATCAAGGTCCTTGACGATACTCTGATCAAACTGTGACAACCATTGCGCACAGTCTGAAACATGGTGCCCCGGAGCAAATTCGCGTGTGCTTGCGCAACCGCCGGGTTCACCGCGCGCATCGAGCACCAGTACGTTTTTACCTGCTTTGGCGAGGTAGCTGGCGCAGATCAGTCCGTTGTGGCCCGCGCCAATAATGATCGCATCGTAATCAGTCATCGGCGTAACCTCCCGGCACGGTATTGGGTTTCTTCAGATCGGCCAGAATTTCGCGAGCAGCGTTGGCGCCCGGTGCCGCCATCACGCCACCACCGGGGTGGGTGCCGGAGCTACACATATACATGCCCTTGATCGGCGACCGGTATTGGGCGTAGCCCGGGAACGGTCTGTTAAAGAGCAATTGGTCGAATGTCAGCTCGCCCATGAAAATATTGCCTTCGGTCAGTCCCACCTCGGCTTCGATTTCGCGCGGTGTTCTGGTTTCACAGTGCAGAATGAGATCGCGAAAGTTGGGGCTGTAATTGGAAATCTGGTCAATGACCGATTTTTCGAAGCCGTCTTTGTCCTCGTCGGTCCACTCGCGGCCCTCAACTTTTGGAGGCGCGTACTGAACGAACACGGACATCATGTGCTTGCCGGGTGGTGCCATCGTGGGGTCCGTCAGCGATGGGATCATCATGTCGAGGTACGGGTCCTTCGACCAGGTGCCCGCCTTCCAGTCGTCGTAGGCGCGCTCCTGTCGCTCCAGAGAGTCACTGAAATGAAGATCCCCCGCCATCAGGCGATTGCGGGGATCGAGGCCGTTGAACACCGGCAGCCCGTCGAGCGCGATATTGAGCTTCCCGGAAGAGCCACGAATCTTGAAGTTGCGCGCTTTTTTGAGCACGTCCTTGGGTAGATCCGAGGGATTCGTGATGTCCAGGAAAGTCCGCTTCGGATCGAGGTTGGAGACCACGATGGGCGCTTTGTATTCAGTGCCATCCTTCAGCGCAACACCTGCGGCCCGGCCATTTTTGACAATGATTTCGTCGACATTGGCGTCACAGATAATTTCGCCGCCATAGGACTGGAACGCTTTGGACAGCGAATCGGCGATGGCGCCCATGCCGCCCCGGGCAAAGCCCCAGGCGCCCACATTGCCGTCCACATCACCCATGTAGTGGTGGAGGAGGACGTAAGCTGTGCCGGGGGAATAGACCCCCAGCGCGGTACCGATGATGCCGCTACCCGCCATGTGCGCCTTGATGACATCGGTTTCGAAGTATTCGTTGAGATAGTCCCCGACGCTGGCCGTCCAGAACTTGATGGTATCGAGCAGCTTTTCTTCACCCAGATCCATAAAGGATCGGGCGAACTCCAGCAGATCACGCAGGTCTTTGGGCTTCATTGAGGTCGGATCTGGCGGGGTCCGCATCAGATAAGGGCGAATCAGCTTGGTTTGCAGGCTGGTATCCGCTGCATAGCGGTCGTAGGCATTAGCATCGCGCTTGGAATGGCGCGCCATCTCGCGGTAGTGGCGGTCGTGGTCGCTGTAATTGCCAAAGTGGTCGCCGTTGCGCATGAAGGTGGCGCCGCCGCCAAAGGAGACCACCTGCAAGCCATGCCGGGGTAGCTCAAGATCGCGTGTGATTTCTGGGCGCAACAGGCTCGATACGTAGGAGCAGTTGGAGTACCACCAGCCTTTATGCAATTCCCGACTGACTGTCGCGCCGCCGATGTACGGATTGCGCTCCAGGACGGCCACTTTCAGCCCCGCTTTGGCGAGATAGGCCCCGTTGGTGAGGCCATTGTGACCTGCACCAATCACGATCGCATCGTATTGGTTCACTGCACTCTCCGGTGAGTCAATTTGATTGGAAATAGTGCCACGCCCTGCTGTGAGCGTCTACCCAGAATGAATGAATATTCATTCTTGATTGAGACTTCGGGTCGAAGTCCTTAGACTCGGATCAAGGAATATCCTGGGAACCCACATGACTGATGCATCAGGCGCAGTGACCGAGGCCTTGCCGGAGGCGGGTAGCAAGCGCCGCCAGATCCGGCCGAAAGCCGAGCGGCGGCAACAGCTGATTGACGCGACCATTCGGTGCATTGCTCAACATGGGCTGTCCGCTGTCACCATGCAAATGGTGACCCGGGAGGCGGGTCTGAGTGTGGGCATTGCCAATTTGCACTTCGAGAGCAAAGACAATTTGCTCAAGGAGACCCTCCGTTTCGTTGCCGAGGAATATCACGGTGGGCAGATTGAGATCATGGAAGGAGGCGACATCCCCGATCTGGGCGAACGGCTCGACGCTCTGCTGGATTTTCAATTGGGCCGTGGCGTCACCCAGCGGCAAAAGATGTCTGTGTGGTTTGCCTACTATGGAGAGGCGGGCGCGAGACCTGTTTACCAGAAGATTGTATCAACGGTAGACCGACTGGCTGCCCAGAAGCTGGAGGCACTGTTCATCCAGATTATTCGCGAAGGGAATTACCGTGGCGTTGATGCGCGGGAGTTGGCAACGGGGTATTCGGCGCTGATCGATGGCCTGCACCTCGGGTTATTGGTGACACCTCGAGAGCTTAGTAAGCGCCGTGCCAGAGCGGTAGCGCGCGACTTCCTCCGTCGCGCTTTCCCCCAACACATCCGCTGAACCCCCGTAATACGCTGCGCTTAGGGGCCATTTAGCGTTGAATCTTCGTTGGCGGAATGTAATCGAAGATAAAGTTGATGCGCCCCTCGCTACCCTTGTTCATCACGCTGTGCTGCTTTTGGTTGTTGATCTCATAGACCCGACCAATGGGCATTTTTTGTGGCCGGCCGTCGATCATGAAGCGCACTCGAGGGTTGGTATAAATAGGGATGTGGATGCGGTGACCGTAGTGAAACGAAGGATGCTTATCAGTATGGGGTTTGATAATACCTCCTGCCTCGAGTCGGGCGGCCATCGCGCGGATGATGGTGCCGCCAGGGGGGTAGTGATCCTCGAGAATCTGATGCATCAGAGGAACCGCTTCATCAGCAAGCAAATCCCAGCCCTCATCCTTTGACACTTCAATATTTGGCCAGCCCTCTCCACTGGTAAAAACCATTACCACCGACTGGGTGTGTTGGTGAACCTCGTACTCCAGTTGCCGGAATTGATTGCCCCACCAGGCCTCTTCTGGCAGGTCCATAATCTTGGCCTTCAGCGGCTCGATGTCATATTCACCGAGATCTTTGATGGGTATTCCAATGTCCACTAGATCTGCCCGTTACTGAATCAGTGTCGTGTAAATCATGGCGAAGTCGCGCTCGCGGTTCAACTGGCGCTCACTCTGCAGCAGGGGCCTTTATGATGCCTCCGGCTTGCATGACCACCGCAACGTTGCGCAAAATCTCGGCATCCTCGAGGGGATTGCCGCGCACGGCGACCAGATCAGCCACTCTGCCTGGCGCGACGGCGCCGACATCGGCTGACAACCCCATGTGTTTGGCGGCGACCGAGGTGGCTGACCGTATCGCATCCATGGGGCGCATGCCCCGCTCAATCATGGTTGCGAATTGCCAGCCACCCATATCATGCGGCAGCACCGCCGCGTCCGTGCCATAAAGTAGCGTCACGCCTTTCTCATACGCCTTCTCAAAAACGAGTCGCTGCGCTTCGGTGGTATCGGTATTGCGCTGCAGGAAGACCTCCGGGTAGCCCTGTGCCCGGCCGATGGTATCGGTGTAAGTCCCGTTATAGACATCCATCGAAAACGCCACCCCGCGGGCGGCAGCAAGGTCAATGGTGCGCTCCTTCAAAAGAGACGCGTGCTCCAGCGAATCCACACCAGCAAGTATCGCGTCTCGCCCCGACTGATCACTGTGCACGTGGGCCGTGACTTTTTTGCCGTGCTGTTTGGCTACTGCTACTACGGCCTCAATGTCAGCCCGCGTCATCTCTGGCGCTCCCGGGGCGGTGCCCACCGAAAACACCGCGCCTGAGGCGATCACTTTCAAAAAATCTGCGCCCGCGGCGATGGCGGCCTCAGCGCGGGCCGCGAATTCCTCGGGCGTGCTCGCAATGCCTTGTTGGGATTCGGCTGGAATGTCCTCGGCGGGAATCTCGGGAAAGGTGAGATCACCGCCGCCGCCCGGAATCGTCAAGTAAGGCCCCGCTGTCTGAATACGCGGGCCGGGTGCCTGACCGCTCTCGATCAGTTCCCGCGCCCGATACACCACATCAGGGAACCAGGCCCCTACGTGACGCACGGTGGTGAAGCCGGTGAACAACGTTGTTCTCGCGTTATCCAGAACCAGCTGCAGCGTCTCATCGGGGGTGCGCCGGGCGTAAACACTGTAATCCACGGAATCCTCGGGATTGCCGTCAAAGTGGACGTGGGTATTGATCAGGCCGGGCAGGCAGGTGAAGTCACTCAGGTCATGGATGACTGTCTGGCTCGTGAGAGGCGGGGCGGTGCCTTGGGTCTCTATGCGGACAATGCGATCACCCTGGATATGGATCGACTGATTCAGCCGCGCCTCATCAGACAAACCGTCGATCAGACGGCCACAGTGGACGATGACCTCGGAGGGCTGCACATCGGGCTGTTGCGGGTTATCGGGCCCTGATGACTGTTCGCAGGCACCTAGGAGGACGCAGGCGGCATATCCGACATACCGAAAGAAACGCGAGGGGACCCTGCACATGATGGGGGTTTGCGGCTCCACTGTGCTAGACGGCAGGCTGGTGACGGTATGTAAAGTAAATCAGGGTGTAGATCAGTAATGCGGTTGCTGAGGCCAGCGCGCACAGGACAAAGACGCCACCAAAACCCCAGCCTCGCTCGAGCATGAGAGATGCCGCAAAGGGACCTACCGTTTGCCCCAGCCCCTGAGCGCCCGGGATGAAAGCAGCGGCGCTCCCGGAGCGATCGGCGACCGACACGCCGCCCATCTGATAGACATCAATAAAGATCCAGAGAAAGTTGAACATGGCCACGCTGAAGATGAAAACCGCTGCGGTAAAGCTGAAAGCCAATAGCCCCACAGCCAGAACCATGAGGACAAATGTGAACAAAAGCGGTCGGTCGTAATCAAACTTCTTCAGCACCCACATGGCGGCGAAACAGCCGCCAAAAGACAACAGTACAGACCAGGCAATGACTTGAGCGGCCCAGTTGCCATCCAATCCAGCCGCCTCGGCGGCTAGCTCAATGTTGGACCAATAAGCGCCGATATTGATGTACGCGACGACGATCGCCCCAATACCCACCCATGCAAGCAGCGTCGGACGTTGTGACTCTGTGGGGGTATCTTGAACGGCAGTGGGCGGGCTCGTCGCGGGTATCAGTCGCACGAAGGGGAGAGTCACCACATAGGTGGCAATAAAGAACAGATAAATACCGGTCATCGACAGGTGCGGTATCAGCTGCAATTCCAAAAACTGTGAGATGGCGAAGGCCAACAGCATCCAATTGAACGCCTCTCTTGG
>CBFHSJ010000010.1:2308-32863 GCA_965658485.1 Luminiphilus sp. | reverse complement strand
AGCGAGGTTGACAGCGCAACAACTTCTGGTGTATTCCCATTAGGATTCCGGTACTTACAAGAGCTTCAGGTAGTCATTTCTCTGCCTGAGGCGTTTTTGCCGGAGACAGTTGAGTCAGTTGTGACGCTAACCGGACCGGTCCGCAGGACCGTTCGGCGCAGCGATCGGTGGCAGGATTTGGTAAACAGTGGCCCCGGCCCGTAACTGAAGAACACAAAAAAGCGAGCGAGAGTAAGGAGTCACATCATGTTGAATCGGAGAGAATCTATGGCGACTGGGGCCTCATCAGGTGGTACTACCCTGATCTCATCGGAAACCACCGTTAAGGGGGACATCATCTTTACTGGTCAACTCGACGTTGAAGGGACGGTCGTCGGGTCCATTCAAGCTGGTTCGGGTGACGCTGTGTTGCGCGTCGTATCCGGCGGCAGCGTGTCGGGTGAAATCAAAGTGTCCCATGCGACGGTCAATGGAAAAATTGAGGGCGACATCCACAGCAGTGAGCGTCTCGTGCTCTCTGAGCAGGCAGTGATAGATGGCGACGTCTATTACAACTTGATAGAAATGTCGGTGGGCGCCAAGGTCAACGGCGGCCTGCGCCACAGCAGCAATGTGGCCGACGATCTCGCGGCCAAGCGTGAGGCTAAAGCAGCTGAGTCCACGCCCTCTAGCTGAGACACCTGTATTGCCGGAACTGGCCCCAAAGCCGCTGCTTGGGGTCGAATTCCGGTACACTTCGCGTGAGTAACTGACTTGCCCGAACCAACGAGGGCGCACGAGAGCATTTATGAGCGTGGTTGAAGCGTTTGATCCTAACGAAATCCGTCTTAGCGATAACGCGGTCTGCAAAGTCCGTGCTTTAGTCGAAGACGAGGGCAATCCCGGACTCAAGCTCCGGGTGTATATCACCGGCGGTGGATGCTCGGGGTTTCAGTACGGCTTCTCATTTGACGAGGCGGTCAGTGAGGACGACATGGTCGTTGAGCGCGACGGCGTGACGGCGTTGATTGACGCGATGAGCTACCAGTATCTGGTGGGCAGTGAGGTTGATTATTCGGAGGGCCTAGAGGGCTCCCGTTTCGTCGTCAATAATCCCAACGCCACAACCACCTGTGGCTGCGGTGCATCTTTCTCTATCTGATCCTTCTAGCCGTTGGGTGCGCTAAACCAGCCTGATAGGCTAAGCGACCGTCAGGTGTAATCGGCTTGAGCTTCGCCTCAGGTCCATACGGGTCTCGCCCATCCAATAGTGTACGGCAACATTTGTCTGCTCTGCTGAAGGGCAAAAGTCATTCCTTCAGGCAGGGAAAATCCCACCAAGCACCCTAGCGCCTGTTGCCCCCGTCACTGCGGGGACATTGCCGGGCCGCCCAGCCAGCGTTTGCTCGGCGAGCCAGGCAAAGGCCCAGGCCTCGACCCACTCGGCATCCACGCCGATAGCTTTGGTGGTGGTCACGGATGTGTTCCCCAGCCGATCGATCAGTCGCTGCATCAGCCAAGTATTGCAAGCACCCCCCCCACATACCCTGACCACATCGAGGGGCTGTTGCGTCAGCGCCAGCGCGAGGCTTTCCACCGTGACTTCCGCCAGCGTGCGCTGCACATCGGCTGCTGCCTCGGTGCCATTCAGGTGCGCTGCCAACCAGTCGAGATGAAAATACTCCGGGCCCGTACTCTTTGGAGCGGGCATGGCGAAATAGGGGTCTTGCAGTAACGCGCTGAGCAAGGGCGCGATAACCGCGCCGCTGGCCGCCCACTCGCCGTTGCGATCAAACGGCTCGCCTTGGTGCCGTGCGATCCAGCCGTCCATCAAGGTATTACCCGGGCCTGTGTCCCACCCCGTGACATCACCGCCCGCCGTGATCAGGCTGATGTTGGCGATGCCGCCAATGTTCACCACCGCTGTGGAGTCTCCCTCGCTCACCAGTCGAGCACGGTGAAAGGCGGGCACCAACGGGGCGCCTTGGCCGCCTGCGGCCATGTCCCGGCGTCGGAAGTCGGTGATTACTGTAATGCCGGTGAGCTCGGCCAGCCGATTCGGGTCGCCGATTTGCAGGGTGTAGGGCGTATCTCCCTCGGGATGGTGGCGCAGCGTCTGGCCGTGGCAACCAATTGCCGCCACGTTAGCGGGATGAAGCTTTGCTGATTCCAATAACGCCAAAACGGCGGTCGCATATTCTTCGGCCAGCCGTCCATCGAGTGTGGCCAGCCGGTGGAGCTCATCCGGTCCTGATTGTCGAAACGCCAGAATCTCGTCTCGCAGTAGTGCTTGCATCGGGCGGTGATGCGAGCCAATCAGCTCGCTTCGCTCTCCTTCAGTGGTGATGAGCACGGCATCAATGCCATCGGCACTGGTGCCCGACATGAGGCCTATAAAGTAGGGTTGCGTCACTCGACGAGGGCCACTTGTCGTGAGTTGCGGAGGCTGGCGAGTTGTTGAACAGGCTGCCTAATCTCGGCGAGGTAGCGGGGGAGCTCCTCGTCGGGAAGCGATCGCGCTTTGGGCAGAATCTTATGCACTGTGCGGGGATTGCGATGCACGCCGTTTACCAGAAATTCATAGTGCAGATGAGGCCCCGTAGCGGCGCCCGTTGATCCGACGGTGCCAATCACGTCACCCTGCTTCACCCGCGCACCTTTCTTGACCTTGAGCCGGTGTAGATGCAGGTAATGAGTTTCGAATTGCTCTCCATGTTGAATGAACACATAGTTTCCGTTTGGCCGGGTGTAGCCCGCTTCCGTCACTCGCCCGTCGCCCGCCGCATAAACCGGTGTGCCGCGGGGCGCGGCGTAGTCGGTGCCGCGATGCGGGCGCTGGGTTTTATATATGGGGTGCAGGCGATTCGGGTTGAAGTTTGAGCTGACGCGGGTGAAGTCCAGAGGGGCCATAAGGAAAGCCTTGCGCATGCTGACACCGACTTCGTTGTAATAGCTGGTGTCACCCTCTGAATCGGTATACCGGTAGGCTTCAAACGTCTCGCCCCGATTGGTGAAGCTGGCCGCCAGAATGGGACCGTCGTCGTAGCGCTCGCCGTCCAGCATCAACTCCTCGTAAAGCACATGGATGGTGTCGCCGATGCGGGGGTCCATGACAAAGTCGATCACACCACCAAAAATGCCAGCCAGTTCCATGATCATCCCGTCGCTCAGGCCTGCATCGCTGCCCGCGATAAACAGTGAGCTGTCTATGGTCATGGAAACATCCCGGGCCACCCGATCGGGCACTCGGGTGAGATCTGAGGCGATGAAGGTGTCGCCCCTCCGCTCATAGGTCGTTGTTAAAAGGGGAGACTGCACGTGACGAAGCGCGAGGAGATTACCATCGGTATCTGATTGAAAACCGATGGTCTCTCCGGGGTAGATCCGTCTGAGGGAACGTTCGTCGTTCTCGCGCGCCACGCGATACAGATCTGTATCGGTGAAGCCGGCGCGATTGAAAATCAAGCTCAGGTTATCGCCATCCCCCACGGTAAAATCTTGCCAGGGAGGCTCGGGTACCTTTTCCTCGATACCCTCGAGCGTCGGTGCCTCGGCCGCCATCGACTCTGTGGCTGATCCGGTTGTATCACTCTCCGCCTTGGCGATCGGCGCGTCGATCTTCTCGGGCTTCGACAACGACAAGCCCATTATCAGTAACAGTGCGCCTACCATCGTCATCCAGATCAGCGGACGACGATGCAGTGGCGTCTCGGGCAAAGTCAGCGGTGTGGCCCCTCGAGGGACAGGTTTACGCGGCATGACGGTTCATCGTAGCGCTGGCGTGCTCGTCATTATATACGGCCCGATCGCCGCTTCGGGTAGCGCTGGCGGCGGTCGATACGGAATTGCTGCCGGTCCCATGACCTGCGGTTTATGGGATACTCCGACATCACACTGATTTAACTCAAATTAACGCCGCTTTTGCAAAGAGCACACTGCCGATTATGCCCAGCGAACTATTAGATGACCTGCGCGCGCGCGACCTGGTTTTCCAGATTGCGGGTGAGGATGCGATTGTGGAGTGGCTCTCCGCAGAGCCGCGCACCCTCTACTGTGGATTTGATCCGACCGCCGATAGTCTGCACATTGGTTCGCTGGTCCCGCTACTTGTACTGCGGCGCTTTCAGGAGGCCGGTCACCGCCCCATTGCATTGGTGGGTGGCGCTACGGGTTTGATTGGTGACCCCAGCTTCAAGGCCGCGGAGCGACAGTTGAATACCCCGGAGGTCGTGGGGGGCTGGGTCGAGAAAATACGTGAGCAGGTCAGCCAGTTTATTGATTTTGACGGCGATGACCCGGCGCTGGTGGTGAACAACCTGGATTGGACAGCCAACGTTGATGTGCTCGATTTTCTCCGCAACGTTGGCAAGCATTTTTCAGTGAACAATATGATCGGGAAGGAGTCGGTTCGCCAGCGGCTAGACCGCGAGGGAGCCGGCATCAGCTTCACTGAATTTAGCTATATGATCCTGCAGTCCTTCGATTTTTCAGAGCTCTACCGGTTGCATGGCTGTGGCCTGCAGATCGGGGGTTCCGATCAGTGGGGCAACATTACGGGCGGGATCGATCTGACACGCCGTCTGCATGGTGCACAGGTCTTTGGCTTAACGCTGCCTCTCGTGACCAAAGCCGATGGCACAAAGTTCGGTAAAACCGAGTCCGGCACCATTTGGCTCGACGCTAATCGCACCTCGCCCTATGCCTTCTATCAATTCTGGTTGGGGACGGCCGATGCCGATGTTTACCGCTTTCTGCGCTACTTCACTTTCTTGCCCATTGACGAGATCACGGCGATTGAGCAGGCCGATGCGGAGCGTGCGGGCCGGCCCGAGGCGCAGCAGATTCTGGCGCGAGAGGTGACCCGACTGGTACACGGTGAAGCCGGACTGAGTGCGGCCGAGCGCATCACCGAGGCGCTGTTCTCAGGGGATCCGAGCGCGTTGGGCGAGGCGGATCTTGAGCAGTTGGCGATGGATGGACTCCCCGCTGAGCAGATCAATATGAGCGACGTGCCGCCGACATTCACCCAGCTGTTGGCGCAGGTCGGCGTCGCGGCAGGTAAGCAAATCAAGGATGCGCTGGCGCGCGAGGCCGTCTTGGTGAATGGACGGCCTGTGACAGGCGGGCCGACCGTTACCTGTGAGGAAGCGCTGGCGCCGCAGCGAGCCCTGCATGGCCGGTTCTTCCTCGTGCGCTTTGGCAAAAAGAAGTACCACCTCCTTTTAAAGGATGCCTAAACTCAATCCGTCCGATCGAGATGCCCATCTGCTGGCGCAGATACAGAGAGATTTATCCGCAGCCACCACGTTATTGAGGGACTTACCCCGGGGCGTCACGGTATTTGGCAGTGCGCGCACAGCGCCTGATGATGCGGCCTACCAGTGCGCCTGGCGCTTAGGCACCTGGCTGGGCCGCGCCGGTCTGCCCGTGCTGACGGGCGGAGGGCCCGGCATCATGGAAGCGGTGAATCGAGGGGCGCGTGAGGCGGATGGCATTTCGGTGGGGCTTAATATCGAGCTGCCCTATGAGCAAACACCCAATCCGCATCTGACACATCGACTGCACTTCCATCATTTTTCAACCCGTAAGCTGATGCTCACTCGCTATTCCCGAGGCTTCGTCATCTTTCCTGGCGGTTTTGGTACCACCGATGAATTGCTGGAACTGTTGGTCGCTTTTCATACGGATCGTGGCGCTCGTCACCCCATGGTGTTGGTCGACAGCACGTTCTGGTCAGGTTTGTTGACCTGGTTCACCGAGCAGCTGGGGTCTCGGCAGTTGATCGACCTGCACAACACTGATTTCATTGACGTGGTCGACGATGAGAAGGCTGCACTGGACGTGCTGCTGGGTGCCGAGGCTGCAGCCGATCTGATGAGCCGGTATGCTGAATAAGCGGGTGTCTCAAGGGAAGCGCGCGTGAAGAACCTCTATTTGCTACGACACGCTAAATCGAGCTGGGATGACCCGGCTTTGAGTGATGGCGAGCGACCATTGAATGGACGAGGGCGTCGCGATGCACCCCGCATGGGTGAAGCACTCGGCACTCGCTTGGTGCCCATGACTTTTCATGTGAGTCCTGCCGAGCGGGCCCAACAAACATTTCGCGCCGTGCAGAAAAATTGGAAGGGGCTTAAAAAGCAGCACGGTGTGACCACCCAGGCGCTCTACACCTTTGATTATCGAGAGGTGCTCGACTGGATCTCGCTGCAGACCGATGATCTAGAGCGCCTGGCGATGGTTGGCCACAATCCCGCTTTTACCGATCTCATTAATTACTTTGTAGGCCCTGGCACATTAGAGAATTTGCCCACAGCGGGCTGGGCGGAGCTGATGCTCCCGATAGACAATTGGTCGCAGGCCGCGGGGTCGGAGGGGCAGGGAGAGCTGGTTTATCTTCTCTTCCCCAAAGAGCTGGAGGGCGCAGACTGATGCTACCCGTGATCTTTGGTCTGTCCGGGCCGTGCCTGACGCAAAACGAACAGGCGTTTTTCAGGGACGCGAGCCCCGCGGGTTACATTCTTTTTGCTCGCAATATCGAGAACCACCAGCAGCTGCGTGCCTTGACTGACTCCCTGCGTAATCTGGCTGGGCGAGACGACTTGCCTATACTGATCGACCAGGAGGGAGGGCGCATCGCCCGGCTTGGTCCACCACGTTGGCGGGTTTGGCCCGCGGCGGCGGCATTGGCCGGCTTATCCGATTCGCTGTCGTCGAAAGACCTCGATCGCGCGATCGCCAGGGTGCAATGCAATTACGAAGCGTTGGGACTGGAGCTGGCGGCAGTGGGGATCAATGTCACCTGTGCGCCCGTGCTCGACGTGCCCCAGCCCGACGCTCACGACATCATCGGGGATCGCGCCTTTGCGCGGGCGCCCGAGACAGTGGCCACACTGGGGCAGGCCTGTCTGGCCGGGCTGCAGGTCGCGGGTGTAGCCGGCGTCATCAAGCATATTCCCGGTCATGGTCGGGCACTCAGTGATTCCCACGAATCTCTGCCGCGGGTGACAGCGAGTGAAAGTGATCTGGCCGCGGACTGTTTGCCCTTTGCCGAGTTGGCTGATGCAACTATGGCTATGACCGCCCATGTCATCTACGAGGCGTGGGATGCTGAACATTGCGCCAGTGTCTCTCCCATAGTGATTCAGGAACAAATCCGCCAGTGCATCGGCTTCGACGGGCTGCTGATCAGCGATGATCTGGATATGAAGGCCCTGTCCGGGGACATTCCGGCCCGCGCTGCAGCGGTGTTGGCGGCGGGGTGTGATATTGCACTCAACTGCTGGGGTCGGCTCGACGACATGAAGGGCATTGCTGAGCAGGTGCCGGGCATGACGGCGGAAGCCACCGAACGCCTCGCTCGCGCCTGTGCATCGCTCCGTGTCGCGCAGACATCGTCAGCCTTAAATGCGCGCATCGATGCGTTGGTTGCGCGGCGAGATTCGTTGGTCTGACATACCGGGGGTGCATTGCGGGGGCGATTCCCTACAATGGCGCGATGCGTATCAGCCGGTTGCCCCTTTTTTTTCTAACGCTGCTGCCAATCCTATTGGCGGGGTGCAATGCCTTAACGCCCAGCCGCGACGGTGAGCCAACCGCTGGTAGCGGCTGGCAGGTCTGCGACGCTGAGCGACCCAAGGTATGCACCATGATTTATGACCCGGTCTGTGCCCGGCGGAGCACGGGTGAGGTCGCTGATTACGCCTCAGCCTGTAATGCCTGCGCCGATGTGACCGTGACCGCGTGGCACCCTGAAACCTGTGAGGAATAGTATGTCCCTGACCAATCGCATCTTGCTTGCCATGGTGGCGGGTATTGCCCTCGGTTCACTGCTCGAGTGGCTCATGGGCGCGCTGGATCCCGCGGGAGAGCTGCACGTGTTTATCGAGAATGGCTTGATCCTTGGCTTGTTCGATGTTGTAGGCAGAATCTTCATCGCGTCGTTAAAGCTGCTGGTCGTGCCGCTGGTCATGGTGTCGCTCATCTGTGGCATGAGTTCACTTGGCGCCAGCTCTCGGATGGGTTCCATTGCGGGCCGTACCATCGGCCTCTACTTATTTACTACCTGTGTGGCGGTCACGCTTGGCCTGAGTGCAGCGCTGCTGATTGGTCCCGGTAAGGGTGTTGAGGCCATAGCCTCGGCGGGCTACGAGGCTAAGACGCCGCCTCCTCTGACCGATACGCTGGTGAATATCTTCCCCAGCAACCCATTCAAAGCCATGGCCGAAGGCCAAATGCTTCAGGTGATCGTGTTCGCCCTGTTGGTGGGATTTGCCCTGACCCGGGCGGGCGACGCGGGAGAGCGCATCGCAAATTGGTTCCGCGACATGGAAGTGATTGTGATGAAGATGGTAGGGGTCCTTATCGAGCTCGCGCCCTATGGCGTGTTTGCGCTATTGACCAAGCTGTTCGCGACGATGGGTTTTGGCACTATTGTTGATCTGGCGGCCTACTTCTTTACCCTGCTTGGCGTACTCCTGTTCCATGGCTTGGTGGTGTACACGAGCCTGCTCAGGACCTTGACTGGTCTGAGCCCGGCGGTGCTACTGCGAAAAATGCGCCGGGTGTGGGCGTTTGCGTTCTCGACGGCGTCCTCCGGTGCCACGCTGCCGATTACCCTGCGCACGGTGGAGAAGCGTCTAGGCGTGAGTAAAAGTGTCGCCGGTTTTTCGGTGCCCCTGGGCGCGACAGTCAACATGGACGGCACCGCCATCATGCAGGGGGTAGCAACCGTATTTATCGCTCAGGTCTACGGCGTGGATCTGACCAGTGGGCAAATCCTCATGGTGGTGCTGACTGCGACCCTGGCATCGATCGGTACCGCAGCGGTGCCCGGTGTCGGGCTGATTACTCTGGCATTGGTGCTGCAGCAAGCGGGTCTGCCAGTGGAGGGAGTTGCCCTGATTATCGGCGTGGATCGTTTCCTCGACATGGTGCGTACTATGGTGAATGTGACAGGGGACGCCACTGTGGCCACGATCGTTGCGTATCAGGAAGGCCAGCTCGATCAGGACATCTACTTCGACCCCAATGCTGATCATGGCGGTGACCTTGAGGAACCCCAGACAACAGGAGCGGCCGCATGAGCGTAAAAGTGCAGGTCGTACCTGTCACGCAGTACCAACAGAACTGTTCAATCATCCAGTGTCAGGCGACGGGCCTTGCGGCGATTGTGGACCCGGGCGGCGATATTGAGCGCATCGAGGCGGCCATCACGAAAATGGACGCCACCGTAGAAAAAATTCTGCTTACCCATGGGCACATGGATCACTGCGCCGCGGCGGATGTGCTGCGTCAGAAACTGACTGTGCCCATGGAAGGCCCTGAACAGGGTGACAGCTTCTGGATCGACAAGCTTCCCGAGTGGTGTGAGATGGCTGGCTTTCCGAGAGCGGAGCCCTTTACGCCGGATCGCTGGCTAGAGGATGGCGATACGGTCACCGTAGGCGAGCAGACGCTGGAGGTCATTCATTGCCCGGGCCACACTCCGGGGCATGTGGTGTTCCTGCATCGGGAGACCCAGCTTGCCTGGGTAGGGGACGTGATCTTTGCCGGGTCAATCGGCCGCACCGATTTTCCCATGGGCAATCACGAGCAGCTGATTCACTCGATTCGCGAGAAGCTCTTTCCGATCGGTGACGACATTCGCTTTGTCCCCGGCCACGGCCCGGACTCGACCTTCGGTCAGGAGCGCATCAGCAACCCCTTTGTGGCCGACAAGCAGTACGGCTGATTACGGGGTGGGGTAGGGATCCCCCCCAAACACCGTCGCCTTCACTTTGATGTGCCGCAGCGCATCACCCGGCACGGTCATGGGGTCGGCCTCGAGCACGACGAAGTCCGCGCGCTTACCCGCGCGGATTGACCCGATTTCACTTTCACGGCCCATCACGGCTGCCGCACCCGAGGTCACCGCTTTGAGTGCGGAGGCCCTGGAGAGACGCTCTGTTTCCAGACCCTCAGCGCCACTGATGGTCTCACGTTCACTCGCGGCCCAAACTAAGGTAAGTGGAGACAGGGGCGCCATGGGTGCATCCGAGTGGAGCGTCAGCGGTACGCCGTTGCGCTCAAGCGACCCGAGGCGTGTCATTTGCGCTGCGCGATCGGGCCCGAGCCAGTCTCCGGAGTAGGCCTCGGAGAGGATGTAATGGTAGTACGGATTGACGGACGCCTGTGCACCCAGCTTGGCCAGTTGCGCACTCTGCTGCTCGGTGCTGTAAGCCAAGTGCTCAATGGTGGAACGATGATCCGGGCGCGGGAAGTCCTGCTGTAGACCCTCGATCAGCCTCAGGAATCGATCCACGGCCGCATCGCCGTTGGCGTGGGCGTGGAGCTGAAATCCGGCGCGCCAAAACACCTCTCCATAGGCGCGCAGCACGGGCTCCGGCACCATCCAGACACCCTCATGGCCGTCGAGATAGCCGGGCGGGCCCATCTGGGCGAGTCCCGAGAAAATCGCGCCGTCGATCATGAGTTTGAAGTGGTTGCCCACCATCACGCGATCGTCGTTACCAGCTTGCCATGCCAATATCTCCGCCAAGGCCTCCTCGGGGGTTTTCCCGCGGGTCAGAAAGTCGACAATGATCGGTGTCAGGATGAGTCGCACCGGCACGGGGTAGGCGCTGGCTGCGGCGCGCACGCCCGCGATCTCGCCGACGGGATTGCCGAAGATGCCGGTGCCCATGTCCAGTGCGGTGGTGACACCAGCCTGATGCAGCATGGCGAGAAAGTTAAACATGCCGCCGCCGAACCGCTGTGGTGTGAACAGGAAACCAAGCTTGGGCACCACGGCCTTCAAGCCATTCTCGTAGAAGTGGCCTCGTGCCCAGTTAGCGCCTTCGTCCATTTGCGCGTCGGCCTCAGTCACTCCCAGCAAAGCCCACGCTGCGTCGTTGCCAATCAGCTCATGGAAGGAGCGATGCCAAAGCATCACGGGCTGCTCTCCAAACATCTCGTTCAGATCCTCCCGCCAGATCTCACCATGCCAGAGGGGGTGATAGCCCCAGGTAATGAAGGGCACGGTGGGGTCGCGGTGCTGGGTTGCGAGCGCGGTCAGTCGCGCACGATAGCCTTCGGGAGTGGTCTCGCCGGGGAATTGTCCTGTGGGCAGGGACCAGTCATCGGGCGCCAGAAACGGGAATTGGGTGAGCACCGCCGGCAGGGCTGGGTGCACGTGGGGGTCGATGAATCCCGGCAGCAGAGTGTCGTTCGCAAATTGGCGATCGACCCGGCCGTTGCGGGCTTCAATGAGGGGTTGAAGCGTGTCCTCGCTACCCACCGCGACGATCAATCCATCCTCCACTGCGACCGCAGTGGCGGTCGGCAAGGCGGGCTCCATGGTGCGGATCAGTTGAGCGGTATAGACCACCAGTTCAGCGCGTGTAGGCGCTACCACTGTCAGCAACGCTAACGCTGCTAACACAGTTCGCAGGGGGAAGAAGGTCCAATGGGGCGATTGAAAAGCGCAGGCCATAACGGCAGGTCCACTTGGCTTGAGAGATCAGCGGATGACTTTAACCCAATCTCCGGTGCGCGGCTCGCCGCTGGGGTAGTAGCCATTGATCAGCCGCAGCTGATTTTCGGCATCGGGCAATTTCACGCTGCTCGCCAGTGACGCAAAGGTCGCCCCACGGGGCACCTGAATGTAGTGCAGCGTGTGGCTGGTGCCCGTGACTTTCTCGCGGCCTGCTAGGGGGCGGAAGCTGTCGATAATGGTCCGGAAATCCTTATCGGCCGCGCCAAGATCTGGTGCTTCGCCCTCAAACATAAAGCGGTAACTGTGATCAATCACTGCGAGCCGAACGGACTGCCCACCGCTTGAGGCCACGGCCGTAGAGCCGTTCAGGCCATATTGCTCCAGCGCCTCAAAGTCGGTGACGTCTCCCTGGGCGTTGGCAATCAGGCTCGCCTCGGTGTCCTTGTCGGGGTCAATGCGTGCCAAACCAATGGACAACGTCTGACTGCCATCCGCCGATTTTGCAACAATCGCTCGGCTCGACTGGGCCACTGTCCAGCCGGGTGGGTGGGCAAAGGTGAAATTGAGCTTGTTGTGATAGAACCGGTTTGGCTCTCCCTGTGCGGCGGCACTCGCTCCGTAAACCATCCCCTCGGTCTGCCGGCGGTACTCGCCGGGGATCTCGGGGTTCTCGGGCATCTCGTCAATGTCGAGCTCGTTTGCGGCCCTAATAACTGTCTGCAGTCGCAGGTCGTTGCGCGGGTGACTGGCGTAGAGCCCGTGGTAGGTGCCGGATGGTTTGCCACTTGCCTTAGCCTGCACGCGTCGATACTGCTCCTGATCCTTGAGCACACCGATTACCGACAGCATGGAGTCCACGTCGTAACCTGTTTGATGCAGGTACTCCGCGCCGGCTGAGTCAGCCTCCAATTCCATGTCGCGGCCGAAACCCGAGATGATCTCGGCGCCGTACATGCCGGCCGCGTCATAGACATCGCCTGAGCCGGTCAGGATGTAGGCAGACACGGCGGCGACCTTGGACGTGAACGACGCAGTTTGTCGTCGCGAATGATGCCGCTCGGTGATGTGGCCAATCTCATGGGCCAGTACGCCGGCGAGCTCCGCCTCGGTGTCGAGATACGCCAAGAGGCCGCGATTGACGTAAATCAGGCCGCCCGGCAGCGCGAAGGCATTGATGTCAGGTGAGTCCAGCAGCGTAAAACTGAATTCTGGCTTGGTGATGCCCGAGTCTCGCAATAGACGTTCACCCACCCCTCGAACATAAGCGTCGAGCTCTGGATCATTGTAGATCCCAATGTTATCGATGAGCTTTTGGTGTTCTTCCGCGATGTCATCGGGCAGTTCCACGGATTTACCGCCGATGGTGACGGTGGAGGCAGCACTGACGCTGCCCGCCCATGCCGCCCATAAGAGCGCTGTGAGTGTCAATACAGAAAGTCGCTGCGCGAGAAGAGCGTTCATGACTCAGTGAAAGGCCGAGAGATATTCCAGCAGTTGATCGCCCAGACTGTCACAGGCCGTGCCTTGCACTGGCGCGATGATCGGAATCGGCACGACCACAGCCGGCATGTAGTTTTGCCCGCTCGTTTGTGCGCTGAGCCGGCCCACCTCGACTTTGTCGGTGAAATCCCAAATGGTGGCTTCGTATTCGGATTCGGTTCCCCAGGTGCCAAAGCCAAAGCAGCCCGCGACCCCGGGGCCGATGCCGCAACTCATTGATCCGACGCTGTCGGTGTTCTCGGTACTGCCGTCGACCCAGATCATGTACTCGAGTTTCATTTCATCAAAGCGCGCTGCAACCGGGGGCAGCTGCAGGAGCCGGTCGATCGTTTGTGGCTGGAGCGGTGCAGTGCGTGGTTCGAACCAGGGGTAGAGCTGGTTAATAAAAGCAATTTCATCGATCACTTCGATACTGGGGTCGCCACTGTGGATGTGATCGCCAATGCACTCAATGAAATCAAATTCGGTGTCGTAGTCTGGCTTGTGGCGCCTGCCCAGAATCACCACGCTGGACTCACCAATGCCAGCGACCGGTTCGTTATAGGTCATCTCATCGACGGTGGCATTCACGCACCCGCCTAAAAGCACTGCCAGCAGGAACAGCCCGGCAACGCGAGCTGCCTGCCACGCTGTATATTGCCGGCTCATAGCGCCTCTCCAATATCCGGTTTGTCTTCGGCGGAGGAGGGTGGCTGGGTCGGTTTAGTAACAGGCTCAGCTTCGCTGGTGTCGTCGTTCGATGAGAGCAACGCATCCTGCTCGCGTCTCGCGATACTGTCCAACCATACTGCGACGTCCGGCGTGGTCCCGAATGAGGTAACGAAGTGTGCGCCCGCGTCACGCAGCGCGACCACTGCGGCGAGGTTGACCGCTTCCTCGTCGGTTTGCAGAAAGGCTGTGGGTGTCTTGCCGTAGGCCGTAATAGGCCAAGCAGCTAGACGCTCATCAGGGTTGAAGCTCAGCGCGCCGTCTTCCTGTTGATGGATAGCGGCAATATCAACCAAACGGAATTCATAACGCATCCAGATCTCATAGATCTTGACGTTGGTGTGTGGCGGGACCGTGTACTGCAAATCAGCAATGGCAGGTATCAGCACGCCGTCGATTTCAGGACCCCTGCTCTGCACCGTCTCCCAGTCGCGGATGTGCACCACCTCTTCAAACATGCCGCCAAGCAGGATGTCCCAAAACTCCACTTGCGCCTCGCCGGTTTTCACCAGCCAGTCTGACTCGGCGCGGCCTTTGGCCTCATCAAAAAATTCGTGCCCGGCAAAGGCAGAGGGATAAATCACCCCCAGCGTAATCGGCAGGGGATCAAGCAGCGGCGTGGGGAAATTGCCCTCAACCACCACCTGCTTGGTGGAACACCCAGCAGCGAGCAGCGCGAGGCACAGCATCAAAAGCCATCGTCCGAATCCGGACGGATTAAGGTCGAAAATCGTTGAGGCCAACGAAGCTACCCCCATTCCTTAGGGTCAGTTCTCGCATCAGTGTAGCAAACCGTACCCCCGTCGCCTGTAGCTCGGGAGGCCTGATGAACTGTACGGGAAAGCCCACTGCATGGATGCGCACGCGGCGCTCGCCACTGGCGGCTTCTGCGTTCAAACGGTCAACGACTTGCACCACTTCCTGAATCGAGGCGCCGGTGAATTCATCGCCGAACACGTAAATCGAAATTTTCTTGCCGGGGTCGTAGAAGGTGCGCACCGCATTGGTGATGCCCTCTACTGGTGACGAGTTGGAGAACACATTCCAGTTGCGCAAATTCTGCAGTATCAGACTGCGACGGGCCGGGGTATCCGGTATCCATTCGCCACGGTAGCGGCTGAATAGATAATTGCCCATGTCATTGAGCACCTGAATGCCTTTGACTTCAGGATAGATATTCAGTGTCGCTTCCATCTCCTGAAGCATGCGTTCCCACGCATAGGAGAACATCGAGCCTGAGGTGTCGATAATGAAGATGATGTATTCGCTGTCGACCGGAATACCGCCGATGAGCTGATTCTTTTTCTCGGCGTTGCGACCCAGTAGCCGCAGCTCTTCTTCCGAAAGCTGTTGTCGCGCAATAGCCAGCTGTTCACGGATGATGGCGTTGGCATTTTGCGAGGTGCTGAGCGCGTCGTACTCAGAGCGCGTGCGTGCCATGGTGCCCTGCAGAATTGCAATCCTCTCCTCGTATTCCGAGACCTGTTCACGTTTCACATTGAGGTCACGGTTGAGAATGGTGGTTTCGCCCCGGATCTCGAAGAGCTGCTCGGTCAATTCGGCGACCGCCGATTCAGCATCGACCATGGCTTGCTCAATCACCTGCGGCTGCACGGTCTTGGTGATCATGAGCAGCAGAATCACAGCGCCGAAGCCACAGCAGATCACGTCCAGAAAAGACAGTGAGAATTCAGCGGGGGCGCGTCGTGCTGGCATATCAGAGGCTCAGGGCCAGTCCGTTGAGGGTGAGAGAAAGCTACCGTTGGAGGCCCGGGCCAGCTGCCAGTACTCCGAGGCGGCCATGGGGTCGCCCTCCATCGGAAAGAGAATCGTGTTCACCGGCACTCCGGGCGGCAGGCGGCGAATCGCCTCGCGAAAATGCTTGAGGCGTTCGTTGCCGCTGACCCGGCTGCCCCGTGGCGCGCGTTCTCCTTGAGTCGGCAGGCCATCGGTCAGTAAAAAGATGTTGTCGGGCGGGCTGGGAAGGGCGGCCAGCGCGCCAAAGGCATTGTGCAAACTGGTACCGCCGGCTGGCACCTTTTCACGGAGCGCGAGGCTGATGGCCTCCAGCTTGGGGGTGTCGGCCACTTCCAGCCACTGGGATTCGGTGCCTGCCAGCGCGGGCTTGGCGTCAGTATTGAATGTCATCACCTGAAACTGGGCATTCACCGGCAGTTGAGCGGTCAGCCAGTCAACAGTGTCTAGCGTCCGCGACCATTTGCCTGCTTGCTTTTGTAGCTCGGGATCCATGTTACGCAGGCGAATCACGTTCACCAACTGATTCGCCAGCATGCTGGCCGAGGTATCCACCATGATGGCAATGCGCCGGCCGCCCAGGTTCAGGCCAGTGAGGTATTGCCGGTTTCCCTCGCCCACAAACTCTCTGGCACTCCGGCCGGCCTCAGCCTCGGAGGCCTCCTCAAGTAGGCGAATCTCTTCCTCGAGCTGATTGATCTCAGCCTTCAATTTGGCGATGGCATCACTGTCACTCACGCCGGATTCTTCGATTGAGGCGATCAGTGCTTCGTACTCATCAAGCTCTTCGGTGATGCGCCGGGCCAGGCCATCGGCTTCCACGATGTCGAGATCGGCCTCATCGAGGGCATTGCGCAGGCGCACCAGCCCCGCTTCACCTTCGCGAATATCTTCCTCCAGTAACTCGACTTCAGACAGCACTTCGGCATTCACCGTGCGGATCTCGACTTCGAGTGAGTGATCGATGATCAGGAACACGAGCACCACCGCGCCGAACCCGCAGGACATGATGTCGAGAAAGCTGAGGTTAAACGTGGAGGACTGTCGCTTGCGTCTGGCCACGAATCACGTATCCACAGTGATGAAGCGCACCTCGACCCCGCTGGCACATAGCCTATCGTCGGCATTGACCGCGACCCGCCCTTCAACAGGTTGATCATTGAGTTCAGCAGGGGTACCGGGCGCAATGTCGATGACCCCGGACTCCGCCACGCTCACGCCATCGGCGATGTGCTTGCCTGGACTGAGCGGCACTGCATGGCCGCTCTTGAGAGAGTGGGTTGCGGAGCCAGGCGTTTGAATGATCTCCGGCGCCGTCTGGCCTGTTTCGGCTTGCATCGATGCGTCGGCACGCTGTTGTGACTCGGCTGGGGTCTGCCCGGGTGAAGTCACGCTGCCGCAGGGCGCCTCACGCTGGAAGTGCAGTTCCCCCGCCGATGGTGCCAGGGTATTTGCGATCAGGGGGATGACCTCTGGCCCTGTCGTGGTGGCCTGCACGGGCAAGTCCAGTCCGGGTAGGGCCGACAGCAGGGCGTCTAGCGCAATGTGTGCGGTACCCGGGGGCAACAGCGGTGCGAGTGCTTGAGTAAATGCCGCACCCACAGGTCGCAGGGCATCCGCGGCGATGCGCGCGGTATGGCCCTCTACTGAGCAGCTGACTTCGCTTTGAGTGCCCAGCGATCGGAGCAGGTCGGGGAGTTGTAAATAGAGCGCCTGTTCGGTCTCGGCGCGTCGTTGCGGGTCGAAGCGTGTCTGGGCCACAAACTGTTCGCCAATCCGCTCTGCAATGTCGTCCATCAGGCCGAGCAAACCGTGACCCGGTAGCAGTTGGGTCTCGCCCGCCCGCGCGACGCCTTTCTCAACACTAACCAACGTAATACTGGCCTGATGCAATTGCAGCTCGATATGGGCGCAGGATTGCCCTGTGGCGGCGCCGACCAGCGCGCTGCGGTGCACCACACTGCTGGGGGTGACGGGCAGGGTCTGCAGGATGCCGAGCAACAGCGATAACTGCCCCGATTCCATCGCCCCGGGAATCGCCAGCGTGATATCGCCGCTTATGCCATTAAGCAACGCTTCAAGGTGGGCGTGCACAAGGTCGGCGGTGTGTCGCGCCGGACCCAGCGCCGGACTCAGGGGCTGTGTCGACAGCCGATGCCAATAGCGGTTACTAATCTCCCTTGGGGCGCGGCGGGCTTGTTCCCAGGCCGGCTCGCCAAACAGATAGCGGTCACCGCTCAGCCATACGACGCCGGGTGACCAGAGCGCGTCGCCCTCGTTCCACAGGCGCAGTGACGCGTCGTTGCAATCGAGGAGTCGCATTAGCTGCGCGGTACCGACAGGTGTCGCAACAGATGGCGGTCTATGTAGCGCTGGGTATTCAGCACCAGTCGCTCCTGCGACAGTTGCAGTTGGTGCAGCGCAAACATGATGATGATCGACAAGACGAGGGCCACGAAGGTGCTGTTAAAGGCCACCCCGAGGCTCACGGTCACGCCAGAGATATCGCCCTCAACCGCCTTGTAGGCCTGGCCCAATGCGTCGCCAATACCGCGCACCGTGCCGATAAACCCGATCGATGGAATCGCCCAGGAGATGTAGCGGACCATGGACAGCTCCGAGTCGAGCCGGTCGGCTTCGATATCGCACTGCTCGCGCACCGCATCTGATACTGCTGGAATACTGCCGGTGGTGGTAAAGCGACTCAGCGCATTACCGAGTGCCCGGGGGAGCAAGTAGTCCTGTTCTTCAGAGGGCAGCGCCTCGAGCGACCGTGACTGTTCGCGGGCATCCCGGGGCAGGATGCTGGTGCCTTCAGGGATGGCAATCAGATCGCGATTCAGCATTTGTGCTTCCGCGTGCGTGCGCGAGGCTTTGAGGCCCATGATCGCGAGCGCCCAGAGCATCAAGATAAAGCAGGCCTCCTGCTCGTAATCCTTGATCACGATCGCCAGCGAGCGGTTACCGGTGGGGGCTTCCCCCGCCGCCTGTTGGGCTGCCTGAACCGCAAGCTGTGAGTCTGCACTCGGGCGAATCACGCCAACGTAGGCGGCATGCACCACTATTACGGCGAACAGCAGGGCAAACACCTGATAGAGGAACTCTGAGGGTAAGCGCAGCTTCATAGTGGGCTCCTGTCGGGCTCAGATATCCACGGGAAAAGACACAGAGAGATCCTCTGAGATGGATTCGGTGGGTTCATAGTCGAGCACGGCACCCGCCTCGGCAACCGCAGGCGCGACCGCCTCGTCGCCGGCGGGCTCAATAGCAGTATCGGGCTCTGCTACTACCGCTGTCTCTTCCGGCTCGAGCGTCTCCTGCCCAAAGACAGGGGCAATGAGTAAAACGCTGAACAGCGCAGCCAGTGCCGCAACGCTCGCGAGGGGTGCTGGCAGGCTACTCCGCATAGCGCGCAATCCTGAAGCCGAGATCGTCACGTCCGCGCTCCCCATAGTCCCTGAAGGTCAGTCGCAGCTCGGACAAACGACTGAGCGCCCAGCTGCCACCGCGAATGGTGTAGTTGTCGCCGCGCTGGGCGCCCAAGGGATCGATCGCAAGCTCGGCATTGGGGGAGGGGATGGCATAACCGTCGTGTACCCATTCGGCAACATTACCACCCATATCGTGCAATCCGCGATGGTTGGCAGGGAAGCTCCCCACCGGCGCAGAGACGACAAATTGATCTGTATAGCCATTGAGAATGCGGCCGGTGACGAGTGCTGAAGTGTTGTCGGCCACGTTCGTCACAACGGCGCTCGGGGGGAAGTCATCACCCCAGGCAAATCGTCTCAGGGTATCGCCCTCTACCCGGGCAGCAAAGGCCCACTCTGCCTCGCTGGGCAAGCGGTAGCCGGTGCTGCTGGGGTTGAAACCGATAATGATGCCTTGGTTCTCGCGATAAAAAGGCGGCAAGCCCTCGAGCCGACTCAGCCAGTTACAGAAGCTGGCCGCTTGCTGCCAACTGATGCCCGCGACTGGCTGGTGGTCGCGATCGAGGGAGTAGCTCTCGATCAGGCCCGAGTCATGGGTGGCCTCGTACTGGCGGAACTGCGCGTTGGTGGTTTCGGTGCTCGCAATGTAGAAGGCGCGCCGCAATTCAACCGGGTGTTCGACTTCGTTGGCACGCCGTCCCGGGTCGCGACGCGACGCCCCCATGGTGAAGGGGTTCTGGGTTTCTACAGAGGGATCCACTAGCACCAGCGTTTGGCCCAGTGGCGTCGTGATTGTCGGCGTCATCGCCGCCTTGCGCGCTGCGGCCTCGGTCAAAAGTGTCACGCTGATCTGCTGCGGCAGCCCCGGTTTCGGCAGCACGTCGGTCTCGAAGGCGGCATACCCGTCAAGTTGCACAGCGATACGCTGTTGCACCGCTGGGAGTGAGAGGCTTTGACTCCCCGAGCCCACGCGCTGCCCGTTAATCAGTATGTCCGCCCCTGCCGGCTCGATGGCAAAACGCACCTCGCCCAATTCGGGTTTTAACGTGACGGCCCGACTGCCGGTTTCCCCCCTAGCCAAAGTCAGTGAGAGGCTGGCACCGAGGTAGCCCGCCTTGGAGAGGCTGATGGTGTGGCGATCGCCGGGGCTCAGGGGCACAACCAGCGGCGTCAGGCCGGCGAAAGCCCCGTCCACCGTAACACCTGCGCCGGGTGGCGTACTCTCCAGCGTCAGAGTGGCATCGGCCGGGGTCAGGGTCACCGCACCGAGGTCTTGATCCACACCCGCCACGATGCTCAAAGGCAGCGTCAGGGGCATAAATCCTGGTGCGCTGAGCGTTAGCTCCCGCTCACCCGAGAGCACTTCCACACCGGTGGCGGTTGTCTCGGCGGGCTGTCCATCGATGCTTGCGGTCACGGTGGCGGGCGTCGCACTGAATCGGACGTCCGCCCAATCCGGCAACAACACGACGTCCACTGTTTGGCTCTGGTTACGGCCAACGACGTCGATTTGTCCTTGCCAGCGCTGATAGCGATCGAGCACGGCTTCTACACGGTAAACGCCTGCCTCGAGCGTGAGGTCCACCAGCGGCGCAGATCCCAGAGACAGCTCATCCAGAATAATTTCGCCGCCGGCGGGTTGCGTGGCGATGGTCACGGTGCCAGGAAGCGGAGCAAGGCGAATATCAAGCTGTTGGGTATCGGCATCGCCCACCGTAATCGTCTGCTCGTAGGGGTGATACCCCTCGGCGTTAATCGAGAGCGTGTAGTTCCCCGGTCGCACCAGAAGCCGCTCCCCAAAGGACCAGTTCAGTCCACTCAGGGAGAAGTCGGGTTGTGCCTCGGCATCAATATTCAGGGTGAGGGAGCGCGCGGTGAAGAGAAAAAACAGCAGCGCAGCGATCAGCACCCCGGCAACGCCGAGCGCAATCTGGGTCGCATTGAGACGCTTTTTTTGCTGGGATGACTGACTTAGCGGCTCGAAGGTGGTCGCTGCCAACTGGTCACCGCCCTGCAAGGGCGTTGCCGGCGAGAACGCGTCAGGCTTTAGGGTGTCAGGTGTGTCGCTGTCAGCGTCGCGCTCGGTCATGGTGCTAGCTCAAATCGTCTCGACACAGCGTACCTCGACCGCATTCGCTTGGTCGGGCCGCACCTCGAATTTGATCCGCACGTCGCGGTAACCGTTGCGGATGCCCACGGCGGTGTAAACGCCGGGACGCAACGACAGTGTCTGTTCTGCCAGCGCGCCCAGCCGCCTGACGCGCAACAGCGTGATGTCGGTGAGTCCATCGGAGGTCATGGTCACCGCCACAGGGGTGCTGGCATAGGCGAGGGTATCGCGCGCCGCGGCAATTTGTGCTTTTAAGCGCTGGCCAGGGTCCGCAATTGCTTCTGCCTCGGCGAGTGTTTCTTGTGCGAGGCGCATGATACGAGCGTCGATGAGGCGGTCGCGCTCCTTTGGCATGGTCTCCAGACGTATGTCCAAGTCAGCCCTCGGCTCGGCGCGTGCCACACCTTCTGCGGCGAACAGCATCAGTGCGTCGATCTCAAGGGCTTTCTGGTACAGACCCACCGCGTCGGCCCAGCGCTCCTCGCGCTCGGCTTGTGTGCCTTGTTCACGCAACCCCAGCAAGGTGTTCTGGGTGCGGGCCTGCTCCACTTCAATCAGTGCAGCACCGGGCTCCGGCGCGCCGGGTATCAGTTTCGCAGCGGCGCGGAATTGTTGCTCTGCGTTGTCGAAGGCCTTCGCCCCCATGGCGCCGTATCCCGCGGTCATGGCGTCGGTAAACTGTTGTCGGGTCAGCGCAGTGCGCAGCTCATTCAGACGGGCGGCTGCCCGCTGGTGGGCGGGGTCTGCTCGCGTGGCGTCAGTGGCAGCCTCAACTGCGGCACCCAGGTCACCCGACGCCTCTCTCTCTGCGGCGGTATCCAGAGCAGCGATCACGGCTGGCAATGCGGCAAGTCGATCTTCCAACGCAATCAGCCGAATATCGGATGGTGCCATTTCGGCCAGCTCGGTAAAGCGTGCCTGAGCGGCTAGCGCGTCTCCGTTCTCGATCGCCGTTACTAGCGTGTCGTGGAGCGCCTCACTGCGCTCGGGCAGGCTGGCTTCGAGCTCAAGTAGCTGATCGAGCGCCAGCTGGTACTCGGCGGTGGCCGCGGTGAAGTCGCGTTCCCGGTAGGCGGTATCGCCCGCCGCCGCATGACCCAAAGCCTCTCCATAAGTGGGTTCGCCCCATTTTGCCGCGCCGCGCTCCGCCAGCAATTCCTGGAGCGTGAGCAGTGACTGCAGCACTTCCTGTGCATCGCGTCTCAGCGCGCTTTCCTGCGCTTCGGCGAAGGGACTGCGTTCATTACCCGTGTCGTTAGTGACGCTACCTGGTGCAACGATGTTCCTAGAGGATGCGGCCTGCTCCGGGTCAGTCAGGTTGGGTCCGACGTCATCAGGCGTTACCAGCTGCGGCAGGATAAAAAAAACGAAGATCAGTAACACCGCGGCGGCGGTAAGGGCAATAACCACCAGTCGTGGTTGTCCCCCCTCGGACCCGGGGTCAGCCGATTCTGTTTTGGCTGGTGCGGGCTCGAAGGTGGTGGCGGAGAGGGGCTGCTCTTTGTGGTCGGTCACGAGTCCTGCGATTCAGGGGCCGCAGGCAGGCTGTCGGCGGGTGGAGCTGGGGGCTCCAGCGCGGCGAGCTCCGCGGCGTAGATATCGGCAAGCAGCTCGCGCCACTGGCCGTATTGGTCTTCCACGTTGCCCGTCAGGCGCACCGTTCGATCCTCTAGCTCGATCACCCTCGGCGTGATTTCGGCGTCTAATGATTGCCCCAGTTCTTCCAGTGCCAGTGAGTGAATATTGGATTCGGCGCGTTTTTCCAGGCCTCTTTTCAACAGAGCGCCGCCGCCAAGTACGCCGACCGCACCGGCGCTGCGCGTGGTGCGGCTACCCGATGTCTGGGCGAGCACACCTGCGAGGATCGCTGCACCGCCAGCAATCATCTCGCGTTGCGCCTCGCTCTCCAGTTCACGTAGCGCGACGGTCTCCTCGTAGCTGGCCTTTCGCCACTCCTGATAAGGGCTATACATGTCCTCGGCAAAGCCTGAGTAGTGTCCTTGAAGCGTGTCGACAAAGACATAATGGCGTTGTCGCAGACCGCGCACGCGGTTCAGCATAGGGTCATCCTCTGCCGGTAATCGGCGCAGGCTGATCTGGCCTTTGTCATCTTCCTCGAGGTAATCGGCGAAGGCGCCGTTGGCAAAATCCCGGGCGAAACGCATCTCTGCTACCTGGCGGATGGTGACGCGGTCTTCGGAGGGGAGTCGGTTAAAGATGGCCAGCATGTCGTTGGCGATCATGCGATACACCGCGAGAAACGGATCCTGCTTGACGCGTGTGCCCTGTTCATAGGCGTAGCGGCTGGTGATCCCTTGATAGCGCTTGTCGAGCCAGAGTGTGCCGCGCGCGTCACTCACCAGAATTTTGAGCTCCAGCGCCTCGCCATCCGAGCGCAGTATGGTGCCGCGCACCAGTAAATCAGAAAATTGTCGATCGTCTGGCACGACTCTGACAGCGCCCCAGCCACCTTGTTCGGTGAGCACTTCGGCGAGCTCCGTGGCCATAAAGGTGGCTTCGGCTTTGCGCACCTCGGGGTAGACCTGCTCCTCGTCCTCAACACTGCTGATGCCCGGATCCAGTATGACGACGCCAACATCGAGCAACTCTGCTTCTGGCGTGAGCGTGGCGGGAGCATCGAGTACGGGCACGGAGGTCGACTTGACTGTCTCCGACACGCAACCGGTGAGCAAGGTCATGCCGAAGAAAAGCGACAACAGCGTGCGCATCATGCGTCAGGCTCCGCAATGCCTTTGTATTTACGGTATTCGGCCCACAGCTTTTCACGGATAGCCGGGTCGGACTCCCGCATCGCTGCCTCGCGGAGCTGGCGGGCTACCACGTCGTCGTCATTGCCGTTGGGGATATCTGGTGGCGGCGGGTACTTGGCGCCATCTGTGGGTGGTGCGCCACTGCGCCCGCCAATGCCCCCACCCACGGAGCCACTACCGGCGCTGGCCATCCCACCACCAAAAGTGGGTTCCTCAGTTTCGGTGGGATCTATCGCGCTACCCGCGGTCTGCGCAGTTTGAGCAGCGCGCTCACGTGCCGCCTCTCGCTGGCGCTGTTCCTCGTCATAAATGATGCCGTCGAAATCCCGCGTACTTTCTTCAAGCTGCCGGTCGAGGATGGCGACTTGCTCCGCCGCGGTCATCGGGCCGCCGGCACCCATGTCTGATTCCATGCCGCCACTGGCGCGGGTCCCCGGACCTTGCTGACCTGCAGCACCATCCGCGCCGCCAGATGATTGCGCAACCTGTCCACTGTCGCCTGTGCCGCCAGCTCCATCCTCACTGCCATCGGGTGAGCCACCCTCGGCGCCACTGCCGTCACCTTCCGAACCGTAGTCCTCATCGAAGGTGGGCAGGGTATCGACCATCGAGGGCAGGTCAGCGCCTCCGGCCATATCGCCAAAGCCCGGCTCGCTGGAGGTGCCATCTCCGGCCTCCGCGCCGGTGCCCGCGGCATCGCTGCCGCCGCCCGTGCTTGCAGAGGAACCGCCGCCCTCACTGCCTGGCATGCCCCCTCCAGCGGGGCCGCTACTGCCACCACCAGTGCTTGGGCTCCCCCCGCCGGCGCTTGGGCTCCCCCCGCCAGCGCTACCAGAAGAGCTGGAGCTGCTGGATCCGGAACTACCGCTGGATGAGCTCGGCGAGCTGGGTGCGCCGGCACCCCCTGAGCTCGGTGATGATGCCCCTGAGCTTGACGGAGACGACGGCGGAGTCGGTATCGAGGGCGTGGTCGGCGTGCTGGCAGAGGGGCAACCCATCAATACCAGCATGACAGCAACGATTGCGCTGGCCGCCAGAGGGCGGAGCGAGGGGGTTGTGCTAAAGCATGAAGGGAATTTGGGGTTCATTAGGGTTGCAGGGCGATCGCTTCCGCGTTGGCCGGGTTCAAATCAAAAGACCACACAATCATACCAGTCTCCACGGCGACGCCTTCCTCATATCTAGGCCGGAACCGGGTACGTCGCATTTTGCGGAAGAGGCGGTCCACGGCGGGGTCGTTGTCCACTAGGGGTTCTTCGGCGTCCTCAGAAGCTTCCTCGCCTTCGGTGGTGTCTGATTCTGTGACCGTAGTGACCGTGACGCGTTCCAGTACTGTAATTTTTCCCGCCTCGTTGAGCTGAAACTGCACCACCAGCGGCCCGGAGGCGTCGCGGCGGAAGGATGGCAGTGGCCGCAATGTGTCGATATCGGGTAGCGGCGTGGCGGTCTCAAACAGTGCTCTCCGCATTACCGGATCGTCCACGGGTGGTTGCTCCTCAGTGAGTGCCATGATCGAGGTGTCTTCATTGGCTTTTTCGGTCTCTGCTGCGGGCGCAAGCTCGGCGACTATTTCCTCCTCGGCGGGCGCATCGTTAATGATCTCTGCCGCGTCTAACGCCTCATTAAGGGCTGCTACCTCTTCTCCGCCTGCGACTGCGACTGCGACCGCATCCGTGGGCGCCTCTTCAGCGCCCGTATCAGGGAGAGCGTCGTCACTGCCAGCATCGTTCATTGCCACCTCAGCGGTGGCTGACGCCCCGGCTCTAGCATCCGCCGCGGGACCCGGTGAGGCGTCGGCTTCAGGTGCCTCGGGCACCACTGGGGGTGGCGTGATGCGCCGCCAGGCTTTGTCGTAATAGCTGCGGGAATCGGACCGGCGCCCCATCCACCGTGCCCAATCTCCGAGCCTTGTCAGGTCGCGGGCTTGCTCTCCGGCAGACGAGCCATTCACCACTTTCAGACCAAATATGGTAGACAGCACGGCCTCGCCTCGCCGGTAAGCGCCGCCGAGGGCAGAGGTTTGGCGATAGTTGGTACCGTCAAAGGCACTGCCACTGACATTTTCGCGCTGCAGGTCGGCAAATCGGTACTGAAGCCGCAACATACCCTCGAGCGGTTTCAAGAGTTCTAGCGATCGCTCGCCGTAAAGCTGTGTGCTTTGGTTGTAGGCAAGCCGGTAGTACTCCCAGCTTCGCGCGAGATGCTCGGGGTGTGCCTCCTGATCGCCCAGACGCAAGTCCCATGCCTGCTCGGCCCACTTGCCCTGATCAATCAGTGCGGCGATGGAGGCAGGTGTGCCGGTCAGTGCCGCGGATTCGACCCGTGCCAGATAGCGCTGATGCTCGTCGGCCTCGTCGAGCCTGCCCAGTGCAATCAAACTGCGGATCTCAGCGCGCAGCAGCGGGATTTGGTCGGCTGCGTAGAGCCCCGACTGAACCCGACTTACGTGCACGCCACGCTTTAGGACTTTGGCTGCTTCGGCATGACGATCCAGCGCCTGCAGGTTCAGCCCCAGCCCCAGTAGCTGTTCGGTAAGCCCGGGCGCAAACGCACCGGCGCTCTTTTCCATGGACTCGATGTAGTTGCGATAGATCCCAAGTGTGCTGGGCTCGGCTGGGGGCGGGGGTGCGCGTTTGGGCTCCAGTGGCGCCACCATATCGATTACGATAGGCGCCGCTTCGGTTTCGGCGGGGGCGTCGCTGGGGTCCTGTGCCACGGAAATAAGTGGAACCACCCCAATTAAAATCAGGGTCAGTAGCGGCAATCCATGCCTCGCTGACGGGCGGCGCGTATGGGCCAAGACCGCTCTCCGGCGCTCAATACGGCCAGTAAGTATAGATCGATGCAGCGAAAAAAAGCACTCAAGGGGCGGAAGTCCGCTTCAATGTGCTTGAACGGATACCGGACAAACGCCGCCAAGGCGGAGCGAGGAGCAGTATGAGTCAGTTTTTATCCCACACCGCGGTGTCATCACAGGGGGATTCGCGGTGGCAGGCCGAGGTGCATCGAGGCTGGCGCATCGGTTCAGTGGCCAACGGCGGCTATGTGCTTGCGCTGGTGGGCCGCACCTTATCTGAAGCGCTGAATCAGCCTGATCCCCTGAGCATCAATGCGTTTTATCTGGCGCCGGTGGCGTTAGGGCAGGTGGAAGTAGCGGTAGAGTCACTGTCCGAGACCCGCAGCACCCACTTTGCCAGTGCTGATCTCAGGCAGGAGGGCCAGCTCAAGTTGCGCGCCACTGCGGCCTTTACCGACCTCGATCGACTGAGCGGCCCGGATTGGACCAACGTGGCGCCGCCCGAAGTGCCTGCCTTCGATGACGTCGCCGCGCCCGCCATGTCGCACCTCGAGATTCACCAGAGCATTGATCTCCGCATGGTGCAGGGTGCGGAGGTCTTTACCGACGGCAAAACCAATGACTCGGGCGAGTTCATTGCCTGGCTGGCGCACAAGGACGGCGCTGCGCCGGGGCCGATAGATCTATTGATGTTTGCTGACATTATGCCGCCGCCGATCTTTACGATTTATGGTGCTTATGGGTGGGTGCCCACTGTGGAGCTCACCGTGCAGGTGCGGCGCAAGCCTTCGGCTGGTCCGTTACTAGCGCGACACACCACGCGGCAGGTTACTCGCGGTGTGGCCGAGACCGATACCGAGATCTGGGATAGCGAGGGCGATCTTGCTGCGATGGCTCGGCAGACCTACAAGGTACGGATGCCGAGGGGCGACTGATTCATCTTGGGTAGCAGACAGACAAAAAAGCCCAGCCAATGCTGGGCTTTTTTATAGGCAATTTTGTGCTCGGCGAGTGTAGCGATTATTCGGTGGCGACATGCCCACCGGGTCGGCGCATATCGGCAAAGCCCTGCATCCAGCCCTCGTCGATCATGAGCGAGTTAGAGCGCCCGATGGTGCGGCGGGTCGGCGTGAGGTTGTGACCCCACTCCTTCAACAGTCGCTGTGTATCCGCGCTAATGCCAGGCTCAACCAATGTGCGATCAGGCATCCACTGATTGTGTACGCGGGGAGCGGCGACAGCCGTGGCAATGTTCATGTCAAACACCATGGCATTGAGGAGCGTTTGCAGCACGGTGGTGATGATGAGCGATCCGCCCGGGCTACCCGCAGCCAGCCATGGTTGGCCGTCCTTGAACACCAGCGTGGGGGTCATGGAGGAGAGCGGTCGTCTGCCCGGCGCGATGGTGTTGGCCTCGCCCTGCACCAAGCCGTAAGCGTTGGCAGCGCCCGCCTTGGCGGCAAAATCGTCCATCTCGTTGTTGAGTAGCATGCCGGTGCCGGGCACCACAATGTGTGAGCCAAAGCTGAAGTTTAAGGTGTAGGTATTGGTGACCACATTGCCGTCGGCATCAGCTACTGAGTAGTGAGTCGTGTCAGGACTCTCATTGGGTACCGGGTTACCGGGGCCGATTTCATCTGGCGTCTTGGCTTGATTCGCGGCGATTAATTTCCGTCGCTCGGCCCCGTAGTCTTTGCTGATCAGTGCCTCGATGGGGATCACGGTCTGGTCCGGATCACCGAGGTAGCGGCTGCGGTCGGCGTAGGCGAGCTTCATGCTCTCAATCACCCGGTGCAGGTAGGCGGCGCTGTTGTGGCCATAGGACTCCAGTGGATAGGGCTCGAGGATATTGAGCATCTGCAGAATATGAATGCCGCCGGAAGAGGGCGGTGCCGCCGAGACAATCTCGAAGTCGCGGAAGGTGCCCCTGACCGGCGGGCGCTCCAGCACGCGGTAGTTGGCCAGGTCCTCTTGGGTGATCAGCCCGTCGTTGGCCGCCATGTCACTGGCAATCAAAGCGGCGGTCTCGCCGGTATAAAAGCCGTCAGCCCCTTTGTCGCGGATGCGCGTCAGCGTGCGCGCCAAGTCGGCCTGTTGGAATAGCGTGCCGGGGGAGGGCGCCGCGTCTCCGCCTTGCAGGTAGATGCGCTTGGCTTCCTCGTTTTTGGCGAGGCGTTCAGCCCGCGCGCTTAAGCTCATATGTAGCGCTAGTGACGTATCGAAACCTTTTTTGGCGAGATCGATGGCAGGTTGAATCACCTCTTTTAATGAGAGTTTGCCGAAGCGCTCTTGCGCGTGAATCAGGCCCGCTACCGTGCCCGGTACTCCGGCCGCCTGATGCGAAAAGTAGGCCTTGGCTTCATCGACGGAGCCGTCCTCCCCGAGAAACATGTCGTGCGTTGCCGCAGCGGGTGCGGTCTCGCGGTAGTCGATAAAAACCTGTTCATCGGTCTCGGCGAGATGAATCAGCATGAAACCGCCGCCGCCGATATTGCCCGCCCGGGGAAGCGTCACCGCTAGTGCAAACCCTGTTGCCACGGCCGCATCAATGGCATTGCCACCTTGATTCAGCATGTCGAGGCCAATCTCGCCCGCCAACTTCTCGGGGCTTACCACCATGCCCGCGCGGCCGTAGGCGGGCAGGTAGCGGTTCTGATAATCGATGATGGGCGCGTCGGCCGCGGGCATCGGCGGCAGGGTGCTCTGGGCGCTCCCGAGGGGAACGTTGCCAAGCGTGAGCGTCAGACAAAAAACGAGGAGTGGAGAAGTGAAACGAGCGTTGGCCAACATGGTGTTTCCTAAGTTCTAAGCCCTGTCCGGCATTGGGTGACTATGGGTTATACGGTAGGTGCGCCAAAAAGGTGCATGAGGCTACCACAGGCTTTGGCCTCAAGGGCAGACACCTGCGGTACACTTTCTCTGGTGTTTTGACCCTTCGAGATGAGATGCGTTTTAGCGACCACAGACGGCAGTACACATCAGGCGGTTTGCGGCGTGCAGACCTTGCCGAGGACCCGGTGGCGCAGTTTGTGGCGTGGCAGGATCAGGCCATAGCGGCGGGTCTTGCGGATCCCACGGCCTGTGTACTGGCCACCCGCCAACCCGACCTCACAATGCGCCAGCGTATGGTGCTGATGAAGGGTATCGACGCGCGTGGCTTGGTGTTCTACACCAACTACCAAAGCGGCAAAGCGGCGGCGCTCGCTGAGTGCGATCAGGCCTCGATGCTGTTTCCCTGGAATGAACTCGACCGGCAGGTATCGGTGAGCGGCGCAGTTGAGCGCGCCACTGAGGAGGAGTCCGACGCCTACTTCGCCTCGCGCCCCCGCGACAGCCAGTTGGGGGCCTGGGCCTCAGCGCAGAGTGAGGAGATAGAGAATCGAGAGGCGCTGATGCAACAGCTGGCGGATGTCAGCGCCCGTTTTAGTGAGGGTGAGATTCCCCGGCCGCCGCACTGGGGCGGCTACCGATTAACACCGGTGAGCTGGGAGTTCTGGCAGGGCGGTGAGAACCGGCTGCACGACCGCTTTCGATACACCCGCATCGACAGCGACACCTGGCAAGTGACGCGCCTGCAGCCCTAGCCTCTCAATGACACCCTTTGAACTCCAGTGCCTAGTAGAGATGGGGGAGGGCCTTAATCGCTTGCTCAGGTGATCGAAGTGCGCTTGAGGGTGCAACTTAGTGAGTGTGTAACTAAATGGCCCGACGGCTGAAGTAGTGGGGCAATCTGGGTAGCCCTAGGAGTTGCCTTCGAATCAGATCGAGACCCGCCGCTGCGACCAGTTTCTGGAACATGGCGCGGTCGGTGGGGAGCACAGTTTTTAGCGTATGCATCTCGTCAGTCGTGCCCCAGGCCAGCCACACGGTGCCCACGGGTTTCTCCTCAGTGCCGCCATCGGGACCGGCGATACCCGAGACGGCAACACCAATATCGGCACCAGATCTCTCCAGCGCTCCGCTCAACATTTGCCGCACCACAGGCTCACTGACGGCGCCTTCGGTTTCTAATGTCTGCTCGTCGACGT
>CBFHSJ010000010.1:0-2210 GCA_965658485.1 Luminiphilus sp. | reverse complement strand
GGAACCGGGTTCGGCGGTCATCATGGCGGCGATTAGCCCGCCGGTGCAGGACTCCGCTGTGACCATCTTTTTGCCTTGTTTTCGCAGTACTTGTTGTAACGCGCCTGCGAGCGTGACGTCGTCTTCGCCGATAATGTGATCGCCGATCAGTCGCTCCAGCGTTTGACGGCACTGGTCCATTGCGAATGAGGCCGACTCGGCTGTGAGTTTGATTTCCAGCTGCGGCATGCCCGCCCGAAAACCGAGCACCACATTGTCGGGCCAGGGCTCACTGTCCTCGTCGATTCGCGCCTGGGCAGTGGATTCGCCGATGCCAAAGGTTTGCAGACGCACCCGGTGGCTTTCTCCACCGCCAATGGCTGCCAGGATCCGTTTACACACTTCGGGCAGCATCGCGCGCAATTCCCCGGGCACGCCGGGCGTTGTCAAAACCAGCGTGCCGCCCACATCCATCGCAAACCCAACTGCGCTACCTCGGGGGTTGTGAATGATGGCCGCCCCGTCAGGGAGCCAGGCCTGCTTCAGGTTGGCGTCATTGGGTTCAATATTGCGCGCTGCGCACCAGTCCCGCACATGCTTGTCGGCCTCTGGGTGCAATACCAATTTCACGCCCGCTGCCGCCGCCACCAGCTCGGCGGTGAGGTCATCCTGGGTGGGACCCAGCCCGCCGTTCATGATCAGGATGCGCGCCGCTCCGGTTGCCCGTTGCAGTGCGATAAGCAGCCTCCCCCGGTCGTCTCCTAGGGTCACTTTCTCTGCGACGCCGTGGCCGAACGCCGCCAGTGACTGGGCGATCATCGATGAGTTGCTGTCGACTGTGTCCCCGCTCATCAGCTCGTCACCGGTGAGCAGCAGGTGAATATCGTTATGGGCCATGGCTAATGGGGTTTACTGGTGGAAGACGTTGGGTAGGCAGGATAGCGCGTCTGTCTAACAACAGGCGGGTGCTGATACGTCACGCGTCCGACTGGGCGCTGTCGGCCCCGGCTTGCGCCTTTGCGCTGGTCTTTGCCTCAATCTCCGCGCGCAGTGCCGTTGAATCATCTTCTGGTTTGGGGTCTTTCGGGGGCTTCGACCCACATCCCTCAACCAGTGAGAACTGGGCGAGGAAATCGCCCTCTGCGGGGGCACCAACAAACGTGACTTCCACGCTCTGCAGCAATTGGAAGCGTCTAGTCGTGCTGGTCAGGCTCATCGTCCACTTATCAAAGCTGAACTTTTCTTCCTCGGGCCGCAGGTCTACCAGACCCTCGAGCCCGTTTTCATCGAGTTTGACGGTAAAGCCTGAGCTGATGATGTGACTCACCTTGGCTGTGAACTGCGACCGTCCCTCGGCTTTGAGTTTTTCAAGATAGCGTGCGGTCAGGCGACGGTCTGCCGCCGCTACTGCTTCGCGACTGCGGCCAATCGCGCGGGTGATCACAGGCAGCTGATCCACCGGGTAGCGAGCTGTTTTTTCGCCGGCCAGACAGGCACTGATTTGCAGGTGCACGAAGAAATCTAGCGCCTTGCGCAGCGGCGATGTGAAGTTGGTGTAGGCCTCGGTGGCCAATCCCATATGAGGCCCGCCAGTCTCGCTCAGCACGGCCCGCGACAGCAGTCGGTTGACCATGTCTCGCAGCGGTTGCTCGTGGGTGGCTCGCCCGAGATCGGCCAGTACCGTGCGATAGCCCGCTACGGTATCCAGCGGTATGTCCTTCAGCTCGGCGCGGTGCTTTTCCAAAAAAGTTCTTGCTTCTTCACTTCGGTCCTGTCGAAACCCCTGATGAACGACGAAGGGTCCAGGTGCGTCGGCCGCGCTCAAGAACTTGGCCGCACATTTATTTGCGGCAATCATGCATTCCTCGACCAGATGCTGCGACGATAGTTTTTCGTAGTTGTCGATTTCGGCGATCTGCTTGTCGTCGCCCAGCATCCAGCGGTACTCACGTCGCTCTTCCATGACTAGCTCATGTTGCTCGCGTCGCTGGCGCAACGTGCGGTATACCTGAACCAACGCCTCCAGTGGGTTGGTGTGGGCGATCAACTCGTCACTGTTACCCCTAACGTAGCGGTCCACCGCCGCGTAGGCGAGCTTGGCATGGGAGCGAATGATCGCTTTGTGAAACTCGAAGCCCTCGATTTCACCGGCCTCGGAAACCTGCATTTGGCAGACCAGCGCGGGTCTTGGCGTGTCCTCTGCCAGCGCGCACAGGCCCTGACTGATGGCC
>CBFHSJ010000009.1:29095-33270 GCA_965658485.1 Luminiphilus sp. | reverse complement strand
ATGATCTCGAGCATATTGGCCACGGCCATCGGCGCCAGCGCGAGTAGTGACTGGGCATAGTCGCCAGCGGTCTCTCGTAATGTGTCACCGGGGTGGACCGCATCGACCATCTTGAGGGACAACATCTCTTCTGATGTAAACGTTTCAGCTGCCACCAACACCCGCCGGGCGAGGGAGGGACCAAGCCGTCGGGTCAGACGCTCGATCCCCTCCACCGGGTAGCAGAGCCCGATCGCGGCGGCAGGAATGCGCAATACGATGCCTTCGCGGGCGAGTCGAAAGTCACAGCTCAGTGCCAGTTCCGCGCCACCACCAAATACATTCCCCGTGAGCACCGCGATGGTCGGGATCGACAGCGCGGCAATCTGGTTGGTAACTGACTGGAACCGATTGCCGTTCAGGGAGCCATCAAGAATCTGCGTAAGATCCGCTCCGGCACAGAAAATACGATCGTCCGAAGACGTCACGACCAACACCCTCGTCTCTGCGGATAGTGCACCTAAGGCGCGTTCGATAGCGTCAAGTTCCGCCGCCCCCAGCGCATTGCGGCGAGATGGGTTATCGAAGGTCAGCGTGGCGATGCCCTGCTCTTCCGAAAAAGAAATCGTGTCGGTCACGAAACCGCCTTACAGGGGCAAAATCGGGTTGCGAAGTGTGTCATAGACGATCGATAAGGCCCAGAGAAATGGCGGCGATCCGCCCCCGTTCAACCCTTGCAGAAAACACCGATTTTCGCCACTTTTTCGGCACACCGCACATGATTTTCATGGACAGGGTCAGTAAAAATACTTAAAGTTCAAATTATCGAATTGTGAGAATGGCCGCTCCGAAGCCTGCTTTACTCAAGGAAATTTTGGACACCTCGACCCCTGCCAATCGCTCCCCCTTCAGTCGCGGCCTACAGCGCGAGACCAAACGCGCCGCTGTGCTGTCCTGCGCAGCGAAACTGTTCAATACCAAGGGCGCGCGCTCCACCACCTTGGCCGATGTGGCCAGCAGGTTGGGGCTCACCAAAACCAGCCTCTATTACTACGTGGCGACCAAGGAAGATCTGATCTACCAGTGCTACGACGCCAACATGCGACAAGCCCATGACCAGCTTGACCGGGCCGAGGAGACTCATGAAGGCGCCATCGAATGTTTGATGGCGTTTCTGGAGAGTCAGATCAATACCACTCTGCGCTCCCTCGACGGCGAGGGCGATTTTTATGCCGCACCTTTGGAGGTGGCCTCACTAAAGGCGGAGCATCGCGAGGTACTGGAGGAGGAATATCGCCGCCTGCTGCGACGACTGATCGACCTGCTAAACCGAGGTATCGAGGCGGGTCAGATCCGGCCCTGCAACCCGGTAATTACCATCCGCGCCATCATCGGTGCACTCGACTGGTCGTTCTATTGGCTCTATGAAATGCCCCGCGAGCAGGCGCGAGGTGTGGTGAATGCATTGCGTGACCTGCTCACCCACGGGCTCATCTCATCGCCCGAGCGGCCCGCGGGTGGCGAAGCGGCAGCGATACCGCCGTTCTCTCCTGAGGATGAGGCCTTTGATCGCGAAGCACAGAACAGGCTCAAGCAGGAAGCGTTTTTGAAAGCCGGTACCCGCTGTTTTAACCAAAAAGGCTTTAGCGGGACTTCCCTAGATGAAATCGCCGAGCAATTGCAGGTCTCCAAAGGGGCTTTTTATTATCACTTTGCTAATAAAGAAGCGCTGCTGACCCAGTGTTTTGATTACACGCTGGATCAATTGGAGCAGGTCGTCGCACGCATCGAGCAACTCGAAGCGCCGGCTGCTGCGAAGCTCGAGACAGCCTGTCGGCATATTTTTGCGCTACAAAATTCTGACCAGGGCCCGCTGGTGCACTTCAACGCCATCACCGCCCTGCCACCCGAGGTACGTCAACGCCTGCTCGCACGACTGGCTTCGGTTCACGCCACCCTGGAAAACTACGTGGCGCTGGCCGCGGAGACGCTTGAGTTCCGGGATATTCCCCCGGGGATCGTGATCCAACTGCTCACAGGCGCGCTCAATGCCGCCATGGATCTGGATGCCTGGCAGCCTATCGATGACATCAACCACAGCGCAGGCGAATACTTCTCCGTATTTTTCTCGGGGCTGGCCTCGCCTTCACATCTGCAGTAAGGATTCCCCGTGACCTGCTTTACCAAAGTGCTCGAGCACATTGCGCCGCGCCAAACCGACGCCTTTGCTTTTATCGGCGATAGCCTTATGCCACAGCAAAGAATCTTCGGGGGGCAAGTCGTCGCCCAGTGTCTCATGGCCGCCAACCAGACGGTGGCGCCTGATCTCCACGCCCACAGCCTGCATGCCTACTTCCTCCGTGCCGGGGATCCGTCCATACCGATCGATTTTGAAGTCGATCCGATCCGGGACGGGCGATCCTTCTCAACCCGCCGCGTGGTCGCCCGACAGAAGGGCGAGGCCATTTTCAATACCTCGATCAGTTACCACTGTGAAGAAGAAGGCGTGAGTCATTGCCTCACGATGCCAGAGGTCCCGGCACCCCGCTCCGAGGCAGACGATCTATCGGGCTTTCGGGGGTTTACCACCAAGCCCGGCGACCCCAATCTGATCGATCTCTACCAGATCGAGCGACAGCGAGTAACCGAGTACCTCGCCGAGGAGCAGCCACCACTTGGGCGATCCTGGTTTCGCGCCGCAGGCCCCCTTCCCGTGGACCGCGCAACGCATCAAGCGGCGCTGGTGATGATCTCTGACTACTCGCTCCTCAGCACTGTGTTCTACCCGCACCCGTTCAGCAACCCGATCAAGCATTTTATGGCCGCCAGTCTGGACCATGCCATCTGGTTCCATCACCCGGGCAAAATGGACGACTGGGTGCTCTACGACTGTGACACGCCCAGAGCCGGTGGCGGACGAGGGTTCAGTCGCGGATTTTTGTGGTCGCAGGACGGCACCCTACTGGCGTCGACCGCTCAGGAATCGCTGATGCGGGTCAAGCGCCGTTAGTTCACCACAGTCCGGAGCATCTCACCCCGCTCAATCCAATGCCAGCGCTCTCCTTCTACGCACAGATGGTGCACTGACCCATTGGCAGGTACACATTGGATTACGTCATCCCTTCCGCTCATGTGCGCTGCCACGGTATTGATCACCAAAAAATGCGAGAAGATCACGGTCGGTGATTGCAATCCGTGAATGGCCTCAACGATATCGCGCTGCCAGTTATGAACCGATTCGGGCAACTCACTCCATTGCCCCTTCAGAACCCGCTGAATCCATTCTTTGCGCTCGCTCAGCTTCCCTGGTGAAGGCAACTCTATGAAGCGGCGATCGATATTCAGGACTCTCTCGCGCAACCCCGCAAAGGGCTCGCCGGTCTGTATGGCGCGCAGCTTGGGACTGGACAGCAGCTGTGCGTCATCGGGCACACATCGCGACAAGCTGTGAGCAGAAACTGCGGCCTGCTCGCGGCCGAGATCAGACAAGGGCGGATCCGTATTCTGATCAAAAGCGGCGGCCGCTTCTCCGTGACGCACTAACCAGATATCGGTCACTCGCAAACCTCAGCGGTAGGTCACCAGCGTTTCTCCCAACTGCTGACTCAGCAACTGAAGGTGCGCGGTATCGTTGAAGTTCGACAGGGAGACTCTGCCCCGAGAAAAAATCATCCGCGTTATCGAGCAGTTGAAAACCGGCTCATAGAATCCGTAAATCTGGTCGTGGGGCGCGCCGAGCACCCAGCTGACCGCCGTAGCAATCGTGCCGCCAGAGGTAAAGATGGCGGTGTCGCTACCGCTCTCCGCCTGCTCCATCGCTTCCTCCAATGCGCCGCGAACACCAGCGAGGTAGTTCGGCCACGACGCCGTATTATCGAGCTGCGGACAGTCAGGGGACACCCACGCGTTGAACACCGCCTGAATCACCTTTTGATACTGCTTACTGTCGCTGCGACCTGCTTTCACACGCTCGGCGAACGCCGCGTCCTGCTCACACAGTATCGGCAGCAAGGCCGCAATCTGGCCCTCGTTGTCGACTTCGTTCAGGCGAGGATCGATCCTGAGAGATGCGGGCTCAAGTTGGCTGGCCAACACACGCTGCCCGGTTTCCTGCTGCCGCGACAAATCACCGCTGACCGCTTGGCCGAAGTGCAGCCCAATGTCTGCAAAAAAACGGCCAGATACGTCCGCCTGAA
>CBFHSJ010000009.1:0-28996 GCA_965658485.1 Luminiphilus sp. | reverse complement strand
GCTGCCCAAGTGACGAGAGCTGATCGTAATTGGCGCTGCCGAAAGACGCCTGGCCATGACGAATGAGATAAAGAGAGGCCATGATTACGCCACCTGCTGTCTTTGCGAGAACCGAACTCGCCGTGGATAAGGGTAAAAATCTTCAACGACACCGTCACGGAGCTGCTCCTGCTGTCCGATCCAGTAGTCCGCATCGTAAAGATCTGCGTGCTGTGCATCAAACGCGGCGCGGGCGCGGGCATTACCGGAAAAAAACAGCCGGAACTCCTCGGGGAAAATGTCTTTGGGGCCCACCGAATACCAGGGCTTGTCTGACATCTCGTCCATCTCATCCCTAGGCGGCGGAATGCGCCGGAAGTTGCAATCGAGCAGCGGCTCAATTTCGTCGTAATCGTAAAACACCACCCGTCCGTGACGGGTCACGCCAAAGTTCTTCAATAGCATATCGCCCGGAAAGATATTCGCCGCCGCCAGTTGTTTGATAGCGTTGCCATAGTCATTCATGACCTCGTTCACTTCGTCGTCCGAGGCTTCCTGCAAGTACAGATTCAGCGGATTCATGCGTCGCTCAACGTAGCAGTGTTTGACGATCAGAGCGCGACCGTTGATACGTAGCTGCGAGGGACAGGTTGCGTATAGCTCTTCCATCAACTCATCGGAAAAGCGACTGGCATCAAACACCAGGTTGTTGAATTCCTGGGTATCGGCCATGCGACCCGCACGGTCCCACCTCTTCACCAGATGATACTTGTCCTTCACGATTTGGTGGGTCACTTCTTTGGGTGGTGTGAAACGATCCTTGATGACTTTGAACACATATTCATAGGAGGGCAGCGTGAACACCGACATCACCATACCTTTGATGCCCGGCGCGACGATGAACTGATCCTCGGTCGAGCGAATATGACGGGTCGAGGTCCGATAGAAGTAAGTTTTACCGTGGCGGAAGTGACCGATCGAGCTGTAGATCTCTGAAACCTCTTTCTTGGGCATGAGTTGTTGCAGAAACAGCACGTATTGGGACGGGGTCGACGCGTCGACCATGAAATAGCTGCGAGTAAAGGAGAACAGCAGGCTGACCTGATCCGGACCAAACAGAAACGCATCCACATAGACGGCTGGCGCCTCTCCCGAGTCGTTGTGCAACAGAGGCAATACAAAGGGCATTTGCTCCCCCGCCGCGTAGAGACGTCCGACGATGTAGCTCGCCTTGTTCCGGAAGAAGTGGTGTTCCAGCACCTGCAGCTCGATATTGGGGAGGGTAATATCAAACCGGTGAACGAGATGGTGGTCTATCGCCGAGGTAATGCTAGCGACATCCCGAGTAAGGTCCTCGTAAGGAATGCTAAACGCGTAATCCTCAAGCAGTTGGGTAAACGCCTGCGCGAAGCCCTCGCCGACCGGATAATGATTGACCACACGTCCCATATCGACCGGCGGTACATCACCCTGAGGCGAAAACACAAAGGCGTACTTGTTGCGGATCGACCGATGGCCAAAGTGGGAGTTGAAAATGGAGTTGTAGAAGGTCTCGGCGATCTCGAAATTAGTCATCCCTTGGACCAACTCGGCATAAAGCTTGCGGGTGCCGGCCCAAAAGGTCAGGTCTTCAATCTGATCCCCGGCGATGAGGCGCGCCACATTGAGGGTCTCCATGACTGTCTCTTTGTAAATATCAATACGTTGGCTCGAGATCTCCTGCATGCTCGACCACTCCGCCCTCTCAAAGCGGGTGCGCGCGGCCAGAGTGATATTTTCAAACTCCGCGAAATAAGCATAGAAACCGTTCAGGATGACCCGGGCGAAACGTTGCTGTTTGTCCACTGAAGACCCTTAAAAAATGATCAGGGCAGTGTAGGTGGGGGCATGCTCCGGCGCAATTTTCGCATGCCGCCAATCCAGCGGTCATAGTTTTGCGCTTTGTTCAGATGGTACTGCGCTACCTGCTCGTGGGGCAGAATCAAAAATGACTCGTCCTCGAGCCCCTGCACCACGGCTTCGGCCACCTGAGCAGGACTCAGGATGCCATCGAGGCCAGCGGCACCACCATCTGTGCCGCCGAGCATCGCCGTATCCACCCCTTGCGGACACAAACAGCTTACCTTGATGCCCTCGTCCCCGTGGGTGATTGCCAAAGATTCGGCAAAACCGATCGCCGCATGCTTCGTGGTAGCGTAGGCGGCGGTGTAAGGCTGGGTTAAAAGCCCTGCAGCGGACACCGTATGCAGAAAGTACCCACCACCCCGCTCGATCATTGAGGGCAGACAAGCCCGAGCAGCATAAACATGGGCCATGACATGGATCTCCCAGTTACGCTGCCACACTTCGTTGGCGCTCGATGAGGCCCAGTAGTCGCCCCCGTCGAGGTCCAGCACGCCGGCATTAGAGCAAAAGAGATCGATCTGTCCGAACTCGGACTCGGTCTCAGCCACCATCGCCGCGATAGCCGATTCTTCGCGCACATCGAGCTCAACACTCTTTGCATCGAGCTCACCCGCTAGGGTGCTCGCCGCCTCGCCGTTGAGGTCCGCGATCACCAGGCCACGAACCTGCTCCTCTCGGAATCGGCGACACAGGCCCATACCGATGCCACTGGCACCGCCAGTGACGACAACAACCTTGTCGCGTAGATCCACAGTCAGGCCGCGTACGCGGTCTCGATATAGCGGTTTCGGTGATAGGTCGCATCACCAAAGGTTGTATTAATCATCATCAGTCTCTTGGCGTAGTGACCAATATCTAACTCATCGGTCATGCCCATACCACCATGCATCTGAATCGCCTCGCCAAATACATGCTTGCCGTTGCGGTCGATCAGCACCTTGAGTGCATGAATGGTCTCGGCAGCCATCGCCGGGGCCTGTTTGTACTCGCACAGCGCTTTGAACAACAGCGACTTGCTCTGCTCGAAGGCCATCATGGTGTCGACCATGCGATGCTGCAGCGCCTGATAGGAGCCAATCGCCACACCGAATTGCTCGCGGGTTTTGGTGTACTCCAGCGTCTTGGCATTCAACACTCCCATGATGCCGACGGCCTCTGCGGCGAGTGCAATGATGGCCTCGTCGGTGAGTGCATCGACCACTGACAGCGCGCCGCCCTCTTCGCCCAGCAATGCCTCCGCGCTCACCGAGACGTCCTTGAAAGTGATGTTGGCCGCGCGCTGGCCGTCCATCATGGCGTAGCTCATCTTGTCGACGCCGGCCGCCGCCGCATCGACAATGAATAGCGATAAACCGTCGCTGTCTGACTGATCCCCGGAGGTCCGGGCTAGCACAACAAGGTGGTCGGCCTGCTCACCGTTGAACACCACCACCTTTTCACCGCTCAGAACATAACCATCACCCGATTTTGTGGCGGTTGTTTGACAATCATGCAGCGCAAAGCGACTGTGGCGCTCGACGTAAGCAAACGCACCCAATACCTCACCACCGATGATGCGGGGCAGCCACTCGGCTTGCTGCGCCTCGCTGCCGGCGCGCTTAATGAGCCCACCAAACAGCACCACCGTGGGAAAATAGGGCTCGACCACCAGGCCCTTGCCCAGCTCTTCCATCACTACTGACAGGTCAACGATGTTGCCGCCAAAACCGCCGTGTTCCTCGGCGAAGGGAATCGACAGCCAGCCCAACTCGGCAAACAGCTGCCAGTTATCTCGGCTCATACCTTTATCAGAGGCAACAATGGCCTTGCGCGTGTCCCAGTCGTAGTCGTCCTGAACAAAGCGCGCGATCGAGTCGCGGACCATTTGTTGCTCTTCGGAAAAATCAAAATTCATTGTTAAAGATCCCCTTACTCAAGACCGAGTACATACTTGGCAATGATGTTTTTCTGCACTTCGTTGGAGCCGCCGTAGATGGTGGCCGCGCGTCCGTACATGTAACTGCGGCGCGCCTCCGTAGCAAACTCGTGGCCCAGCGCATCGGGGTCAAGGTCTGTCGGCAAGACGCCTTGATAATAGGCTGCAATCTCCATCAGCAGCTCTTGGGTGGCTTGCTGGAGCTCGGTGCCCTTGATCTTGAGAAGTGATGATTCTGGCCCCGGGAAACCTCCCGCGGCCTGCGTTGCCAGTGTGCGCAGCTCAGTAAACTCGAGCGCCATCAGCTCCACCTCAATGTCAGCGAGGCGCTGCTGGAAACCGGGATCGTCCATCAAACGCTGACCCCCATTCTCCTCTTTAGCAGCAACCTCCTTGATCACGCGCACACTGCGCTTCACATCAGCGACGCCAGCAATACCCGTGCGCTCATGGGCGAGAAGCGCCTTGGCAACCGTCCAGCCCTTACCGATCTCACCCACCACATTCTTGGCGGGCACGCGAACGTTATTGAACTCCACTTCATTCAGGCTGTGATGATTATCGATCGAGATAATCGGGTTGACCTTGATCCCCTCGCTCTTCATATCGATCAGGATGAAGGTGATGCCTTCCTGCTTCTTGCCCGAGTTATCGGTGCGCACCAGACAGAAGATCCAGTCCGCGTACTGGGCATAGGTGGTCCAGATCTTCGCGCCATTGATAATGAAGTCATCACCTTCCCGCTCGGCTTTAGTCTTGAGGCTCGCAAGATCCGAACCTGAACCGGGCTCGGAGTACCCTTGGCACCACCAGTCCTCACTCTTCAGAATCCGAGGCAAAAAGTACTCTTTTTGCTCGTCGGTGCCATAAGCCATGATGACGTTGGCCACCATAACGAGGCCAAAGGGCACGACATTGGGGATGCCCGCAAGGGAGCGCTCGGTTTCATAGATGTACTTCTGCGTGGCCGTCCAGCCTGTTCCGCCGTACTCGGCAGGCCAGTTGGGGGCAACCCAACCCTTCTCGTAGAGCTTGCGCTGCCAATCTTCAATGGCGTTTTTGTAATCGGGAGAGCGCAAACGAGTCTGCAGCTCCGCCGTGTATGCCTGTTCGAAAAACCCGCGAACCTCGTCGCGAAAAGCCAGATCTTCGGGTGAATATGCAGTGTCCATAAATTACCTCTCGGCAGATAGCGCCCAAACACCTGTAAACCGTTTAGGCTATTTTTGAATCTTGAGTATGTTTTCTGAATAGGGGGAATGTAGGCAACTTAGGGGGTTATTGCAACCCTGACGGCGGCCCGAATCGCCACTATTCAAACGGTCAATGTCAAACCGGCAACGGGTCAGCCTTTCAAAGGGTCAGCACCCCAATAGCTCAGTACATCAGCGAGAACAGTTTGCGCTGATACTCCGCCGCCAGCGGATCTCCCTTGCCGATCGTTGCCAGCGTGTCCAGAAAGACCCTGCGAGCCTCTCCGTCGTTAAAATCTCGGTCAGCGCGCAGCACGATCAGCAGGTGCTCCAGGGCGTCGCGGTACTGTGCCGCCTGGCTGAGCTGAATAGCCAGTTGGATGCGGGTCGCATGGTCGTCGGGATTAGCCGCCATCGCGGCCTCTAAGGCCTCCACCTCGGGAGACCGCGCGGCTTCTCGTCCGAGCTGAATTTGGGCCAACAACTGATCATAACGAGCGTCCTGATCCACCAGGCGGACGTTCTGCAACAGTGCTTCTGCATCATCCAGCCGGTTCGCGGTCACCAACGCCGCCGCATACGCAAATGTGAAATCGAGCTTCTTACCCGATTCCTCCCAGGCACTGCGGTAGAGCGCCAAAGCAGCGGGGATATCCCCCTCCGCTAGCAGTTGTTCCGCTTCAGCCAAGGCATCGGCCTGTGGTGAGGGCACATGTTTGTCCAGCATTTCGCGCACGGCAGACTCGGGCTGTGCGCCCGAAAAACCGTCGATGGGTTGACCATCCTTGATCACCATCACCGTCGGCAATGAACGCACGCCCAGCTGCTGCGCGAGCATTTGCTGTTCATCCGCATTGACTTTGGCCAACAGAAAAGCACCCTGATACTCGACGGCGAGCTTCTCCAGTATCGGCATCAGCTGTTTACATGGGCCGCACCAATCAGCCCAGAAATCGACGACCACCGGGCGCGTCATGGACTCTTCGATCAGTAACTGCTGAGCATTGCTCTCGTCGATCTCGACAATGTGCGCAGACGCACTCATGAGTTGGATTCCTGATCAGCCAGCACATCCTGCATGTCATAACGACCTACAGATTGACCGACCAACCAACAGGCCGCCTGCACTGCACCCTGTGCAAAAGCCATTCTCGAGCTTGCGCGATGGGTGATCTCGAGCCGCTCGCCCTCACTCGCGAAAATGATGGTGTGGTCACCGACGATATCGCCGGCACGGATAGTACTGAACCCAATGGCGTCGCGATCCCGCGCACCGGTCCGGCCTTCGCGACCGAAAACCGCGACTTGGGAAAGATCACGGCCCAATGCCTTGGCCACGACTTCCCCCAGACTGAGCGCCGTGCCCGACGGCGCATCGATCTTGTGACGATGATGCGCTTCGACAATCTCGATATCAGCACTATTGCCCAGCACCTTGGCCGCCGCCTCGGCCAGTTTGACAGTGAGATTCACGCCCGGTGCAAAATTAGACGCCTGACAGAGCGGCACACCAGCAGTCGCAGTGGCGAGTGCCCGTGCTTGTTCATCGGAGAAGCCGGTCGTGCCGACCACCATGGGCAGGCCGTGCGCCGAACAGATCGCGGCCTGCGCCAACGTCGCTTCCGGCACCGTAAAGTCGATCAACACATCGATCTGCTGCGCGACTGCCGCCAAATCCGAGCTAATAACGACACCAGAAGCATCACCGCCCAGCAGTTCACCCATATCGGCGCCCAACAGGGTCGACTCAGGTCGCTCGATCGCCGCGGCCAGCGCAGCGGGCGCGTCGCTGCCCGCGATCACTTCTGCCAACATGCGTCCCATGCGGCCCGCTGCACCTGTGATGCCAATACGCACTGTCATCCGGTCATTCCGTCAAAGAAACTTTTGACCCCTTCAAACCAGCTACTCTGACGCGGGGATTGTTCCTTGCCGCCCTCTTCCAGAGCGCCGCGAAACTCTTCGAGCAGACTACGCTGTTCCTTGGTGAGATTCACGGGCGTCTCCACCACAGCGCGACACAAGAGATCCCCAATGGGGCCCCCTCGCACCGGCTTCACGCCCTTGCCCCGCAGTCGGAACATCTTCCCAGTCTGGGTCTCTGAGGGAATCTTCAACTTGACGCGCCCGTCCAGCGTGGGCACCTCTAGCTCACCACCCAGCGCGGCGTCGGCAAAACTGATAGGCACTTCGCAGTATAGATGCCGTCCATCTCGCTCAAAGAGTGGATGCTGGCGGACCGCGATCTGCACAAACAGATCGCCTGGCGGACCTCCCGCCGGTCCCGCCTCACCTTCTCCACTGAGGCGAATACGATCACCGGTATCGACACCCGGCGGCACCTTAACCGACAGGGTTTTGCTTTTTTCTACCAACCCCTGGCCGCGACACTCAATGCAAGGATCAGAAATAGTTTGCCCCCGACCCCGGCATTTGGGGCAGGTTTGCTGTACCTGAAAAAAACCCTGCTGGGTGCGGACCTGTCCCGAACCACCGCAACTGCCACAAGTGACCGGGCTACTGCCCGGTTTGGCGCCGCTGCCGTTGCAAGGTTCACAGTGTTGCAAAGACGGTACTCGAATCTCTGCAGTAGAGCCTCGAACGGCCTCCTCCAGCGCGACTTCAAGGGTATAGCGCAGATCCGACCCGCGCTGCGGGCCCTGTCGACGTCCACCTCCACCGCCAAAAATATCACCGAACACGTCACCGAAAATATCGGAGAAGCTGCCGCCCTGAAATCCGCCACCCCCCATAGAGGGGTCAACGCCAGCATGCCCAAACTGGTCATAGGCACCGCGCTTCTCGCCATCGGACAGGATCTCGTAGGCCTCGGTCGCCTCCTTGAACTTGGCATCTGCGTCCGCATCATCTGGATTGCGATCCGGGTGATACTTCATGGCAATGCGGCGATAAGCCTTCTTGATGTCCGCCTCGGAAGCGGATCGGTCCACCCCCAACACGTCGTAGTAGTCGCGTTTCGACATAATTTCGGCGCGAGCTCTCTCGAGCGCCTCGCTCCCTCTTTAAAAACGGACGCGGGTGACATGGTGATAGCCATGACCCGCGCCAGGTTCGCCCACCATCAGGAAGGCGTTTCAGAACATCGCCCTAGCGAGCTCCTTATGTTTCAGTAAGCGTTAAGCGCGCTTGTCGTCTTTAACTTCCTCGAACTCGGCATCGACAACATCGCCCTGATCCGCCTCTTCCGACTGGGCTTCAGCACCCTCGGCTCCAGCGGCCGCACCTTCGGCCTGCTGCGCCGCATACATCTTCTGCGCAACGCCTCCCGTCGCTTCGGTCAGCTTGGTCGTGGCAGCCTCCATCGCAGCGGCATCATCACCCTGGATTGTTCCCTCTACCTCGGTGATAGCGGCTTCGATGGCAGCGCGCTCGTCATCGGTAGCGTGTTCGCCCGCCTCTTCTAGTGTTTTGCGTGCGGCGTGCACCATACCATCAGCCGTATTGCGCGTAGCCACGAGCTCTTCGAACTTCTTGTCCGCCTCGGCATTGGCCTCGGCATCCTGCACCATCTGGTCGATCTCATCATCAGAGAGTCCGCCCGAGGCAGTGATGCGAATCGACTGCTCTTTACCGGTCGCTTTGTCCTTGGCCGAGACATTCAGAATGCCGTTCGCATCGAGGTCAAAAGTCACCTCAATCTGCGGCATACCGCGGGGCGAGGGGGGAATGTCGGCGAGATCAAAACGACCCAGCGACTTATTCTGTGTCGCCTGCTTGCGCTCGCCCTGCACAACATGAATGGTCACCGCAGTCTGGTTGTCCTCGGCCGTTGAGAAAACCTGCGATTTCTTGGTCGGAATCGTGGTGTTCTTCTCAATAAGCGGTGTCGCGACACCACCCATAGTTTCGATACCCAGTGTCAGCGGTGTAACGTCGAGCAGCAGCACATCTTTCACATCGCCCGCGAGTACCGCGCCCTGAATCGAGGCACCCATCGCAACAGCCTCGTCGGGGTTCACGTCCTTTCGCGCTTCCTTACCGAAGAAATCGGCCACCGCCTGCTGCACCATCGGCATGCGAGTTTGTCCGCCAACCAGAATCACATCCTGCACCTCGGAGGGTGACAGGCCGGCGTCGTCCAGCGCGATCTTCACGGGCTCTAGTGAACGCTTGACCAGATCCTCGACCAGCGACTCCAACTTGGAGCGACTCAGCTTGACCACCAGGTGTTTAGGGCCTGTGGCATCCGCCGTGATGTAGGGCAGGTTCACCTCCGTTTGCTGCGAGCTCGACAGCTCGATTTTGGCTTTCTCTGCCGCTTCCTTCAGGCGTTGCAGCGCCAACGGATCGTTGTGCAAATCGATGCTGTTGTCTTTCTTGAACTCGTCCGCCAAGAACTCGATCAGTCGAAGGTCAAAGTCCTCACCCCCGAGGAACGTGTCGCCGTTGGTTGCCAGCACTTCAAACTGGTGCTCACCATCGACTTCTGCGATTTCGATAATTGAGATATCGAAGGTGCCGCCACCAAGGTCATAAACCGCCACCGTGCGGTCACCCTCGGCCTTGTCCATGCCGTAAGCCAGTGCTGCGGCGGTAGGCTCGTTGATGATGCGCTTGACCTCAAGGCCCGCAATGCGTCCCGCGTCCTTGGTCGCCTGACGCTGAGAGTCATTAAAGTACGCAGGGACCGTGATCACCGCCTCAGTCACCGCTTCGCCAAGGTACTCCTCAGCGGTCTTTTTCATCTTGCGTAGCACCTCCGCCGACACTTGTGGCGGGGCCATTTTGTCGTCGTTCACCTGCACCCAAGCGTCGCCGCTGTCTGCCTTGACGATCTGGTAAGGCACCATCTTGATGTCCTTTTGCACCACATCGTCTTCAAAGCGACGACCAATCAGACGTTTTACAGCGAACAGCGTGTTCGTTGGATTGGTAACCGCCTGACGCTTGGCAGATTGGCCTACCAGAATTTCATTGTCGTCGGTGTAGGCGACGATAGACGGGGTCGTGCGCCCCCCCTCAGCATTTTCAATTACTCGGGGCTTGCCGCCTTCCAAAACGGATACACAACTGTTGGTGGTGCCCAGGTCGATGCCAATGATCTTACCCATGTCTGTTTCTCCTATCGGCCGACGACTCTGCGCCAGCATGCTTTCTTGTTGTTTAAAATGGGGGCGGTCTTGATGAATTCAAGTGCCGCCTCACCCATAACGTATTGATTCATTCTGCGCTGGAGGCTTTGGACACCATCACCATTGCCGGGCGCAGCAGTCGTCCGTTCAGCAGATAACCTCTCTGCATCACCGCGACCACCGAATTGGGTTCGACGTCGGGCTGTTCCACCATGCCCATCGCCTGAGCGGTCTCCGGATCAAACGGCTCCCCTTGAGGGTCGACCGTCTCGACCCCATATTTGGCGAGCACGTCCATAAAACCCTTTCGCGTCAATTCCACGCCCTCAGCCAAAGCTGCGCTGCCCTGCTCATCACCACTGGACTCCAGGGCGCGCTCGAGGTTATCGACCACACTGAGCAAGTCGCCGCAGAAGCGCTCCAAAGCGAATTTACGCGCCTTCTCAATTTCCTGATCTGCACGCCGCTGCACGTTCATCGCATCAGCTTTCGCCCTGAGCGCAGCATCCTTAGCAGCCTCGAGCTCTGCCTCAAGATCAACCGGTATTTCAGGCTCGCCATCGAGATCCGCAGCGTTAGCCTCGTTATCTGAATCTGCTGCTGCGACGGCTTCCGTTACCGCGCCGTCAGTCTGCTCGACATCGACAGCATGTTCTTCAGCCGCTGCCTGCTTCTCGGGTTTCTCTTCCGACATGGACGCTCTCCAATCTTTTACTGACTATTCGCTTGTCATCGGGGCCGAACTACCGCGAGAAAATGGCCCGCTAACCACCGCTATGCGAGGAAATGTGGGGTGCTAAAGCCAGTTTTCAAGGGGTGACAGGGTTTTTCGTTGCGATCTTTACGAAAACAGACTGCGACTGGAGCACCAGAAGTCGTCGACGCCTCACCACGTGAGCCTGCGTGATCACCTCAGGGGTGACCCGAGTTTTGTTGTTGGTGCGCCTCCACGTGCAGAAGTGCGAGTCAATACATAAAGACATTGCATCTGCACAATCAAATGCTGGAGATATCAATCCGGGAGCTGTAACTGTGCGGCAGCGAGGCCGCACTCGGCTACGACAAGAGAGCCGCGCTCGGCTAACGTGAAAGGGCCGCGCTCAGCATCCGGGCGGTGACATCTACAATCGGAATCACTCGCTCATAGGCCATCCGGGTGGGTCCGATAACACCCAGCACGCCCAGCGATTGGGAGCCCTGCGCGTAGGGGGCCGTGATGACGCTGAAGTCACCGAACACATCAAAACCGGCCTCTTCGCCGATAAAGATCTGAATCCCGTCCGCACGGGAGCAGCGCTCCATCAGCTCGAGTAGATCCCGCTTGCGTTCGAAGGCATCAAACAGTTCCCGCAACTTTTGCATGTCCTCCGGTGATGCCTGATTCAGCAGACTCCCCTCACCCGCAACCACAACATTTTCGGACTGTTGCTCCGACTCGATTGCCGCATTGGCAAGTTCTAATGCCGCCTCAAGATAGTGATCGATGCGGGCACGGGCATCCGACATCTCTCGAACAATATGTTCCTTCACCGCGGAAAGGTCGTTACCCGCATAGCGTTGGTTAATCAGATCAGCCGTCGCCTTGAGCTGCTCCTCGTCCATAGGGCGCTGCATCTGAATGATGCGGTTCTGTACCTCTCGCTCGTTGATGACAAGGATCACTAGCACCCGATCTCCCGACAGCGGCAGAAATTCAATCTGTCGGAGTTGGCTAGCAGCGGGCTTTGGCACCGTCACGATACCGGTTTGATAAGTGATCTGCGCAAGCAGATTCGAGGCTGTCTGCACAAGTTCCCCGGAGCTGCGGTTAGGATCCAGCCCGGCATTCAGCGCCGTGACGGCGCCCTCCTCCACGGGTCCCACCTGCAGCAGGCTGTCGACAAAAAACCGATAGCCCTGTGCGGTCGGCACCCTTCCGGCGGAGGTATGTGGCGAAGCCAGAAACCCGCGGCCCTCCAATTCAGACATGATGTTACGGACGGTTGCGGAACTGACCGAGAGGCCGCTCTCGCCCTGCAAGTTTTTGGAAGCCACTGGCTGACCCTCGCGAATGTGTATCTCCACGAGAGTTTTTAAGAGCGATGACGCGCGGGGGGAAAGGGCTTCCAACGACGAGGTCTCTGGCAACATGTAGTGTCTGTTTTAGCACAGGCATAGATAGCAAAAAAGGATTGGGTGGCCCATGAGCTACCCATTATGTTTGCAAGAACCACTGACAGTGGTCCGCGCGGGTCTTATACGCCACATCGGATGTTCACTCATGGGGCGGTCTGCGCTATAACTGACGCAAAGCACATCGGTGCCTTCCATGCTGATCAACCTCTCGATACAAGATTACGCCGTCGTCGACCAGCTCGAGGTGGACCTCGACGCGGGCATGACTTGTATTACCGGTGAAACGGGCGCGGGCAAATCAATCATGCTCGATGCCTTGGGCCTCTGTATCGGCGATCGCGCTGACTCGAGGGCTATCCGCCCCGGCGCCGCGCGCACGGACATCGCAGCCTGCTTTGACGTGAGTCTTAACACCCGCGCTCAGGTGTGGCTCTCCGAGCGTGATCTAGAGTCTGCGGGGGACTGCATCCTGCGCCGCACCATCACCGCCGAGGGTCGGTCTCGCGCCTACATTAATGGATCTCCAGCCACCCTTGCAGACTGCGCTGATCTGGGGCAACTCCTTGTGGATATCCATTCCCAGCATGCGCATCAGTCGCTGTTGAGAAGGCCGATCCAGCGCAGCCTGCTCGATACCTACGCCGGCGCGGAAACCCTGATCGTTGAGGTAAGCGAGACCGCGCAGCGCTGGCGAGTATTACAGGAGGAGTATTCCCGGCTCGCGGGTCAGACCGAGGAATCCGATGCACGCAGAGCCCTGCTTACCTATCAGATCGAAGAGCTGGAAGTCCTGAATCCGCAGCCGGGTGAGCTGGAGGCGCTCGAGGCGCAGCATAAGTTGTTAGCGAATGCCGCCTACATCATCGACAGCGCCAATGACATCGCGGCGGGATGCGAAGCACAGCGCGATCAGCTCGCACGAATCGTGCAGCTTGCCAATGACGAGCGCATGACGGGCTCGGCAACCGATAATCTCCGCGAACTGCTTCAATCAGCGCTGATTCAACTCGATGAGGCGCAGGCTGAGACCGCACGCTTTGCTGCGTCCGTGGAGCTCGACCCTGAGGGGCTTAAGGCAGCTGAGGAGCGACTGAGCGCCCTTCACGATATGGCGCGCAAGCATCGCGCACAACCCGATGCGCTTCACGAACTGCTGGCAACCTTGCGGGCGGAGCTCGAATCGCTGGCGGGCGGCACCGAGGAGCTTGCATCGCTCGAAGAGGTGCTGGATGACACGGCATTGGCCTGGCGCACGCATGCCAAAGCCCTCTCAGAACGACGTCGGGAAGCCGCTGTTCTGCTGTCACAGCGCGTTATGAAGACACTCGCTGACCTAGCCATGACTAAGTGCGTATTCGAAATCGCACTGATTCCCTTCAAAGATGACAAGCCCGATCCTAGAGGCGCCGAGGACATCGAGTTTTTGATCGCCACCAACCCTGGCGCCACTCCAGGCCCACTCAACAAAGTGGCCTCCGGCGGTGAGCTGTCCCGTATCAGCCTGGCCCTGCAGGTCGTGGCCGCTGACACGGCCACCTCACCCACCATGGTGTTCGACGAAGTCGATGTCGGTATAGGTGGCGGCATTGCAGAGGTGGTGGGCGACCTGCTGCGCACACTTGGAGAGCGCAGTCAGGTACTGGTGGTCACGCATCAGCCCCAAGTCGCTGCTAAAGGTCATCAGCATCTCTTGGTGACCAAAACCGGCGAAGATGCCGTGCACTCTGAGCTTACTTTGCTGGCCGGCGCGGCTCGCATTAAGGAGGTGGGGCGGATGCTTGGCGGCGCCAAACTGACTGAAAGCACCCTGGCGCATGCGCGAGAAATGTTGGAGGGCAGTTAAGCCCCGGTTTTCTTTCGGACACGAAGCACTAACGTGTGATCAATAATCTCGTATCCGTGCTGCTCTGCTATCAGGTGCTGGCGACGCTCGATTTCCTCGTCGATAAACTCAATCACTTCGTTGGTATCGACGTCCACCATGTGGTCGTGGTGGTGATCCGGCGCCATTTCAAAAACCGAGTAACCCGCCTCGAAATTATGGCGAATGATCAGATCTGCGGTTTCAAACTGGGTCAACACGCGGTAAACCGTCGCCAGTCCTATATCTTCGCCAGTATCGCGTAGCCGCTGATATAAATCTTCTGCACTCAAGTGATCTCCCTGCTCAGAAGCATCACCCAGCATGGCCAGAATTTTCAATCTAGGGGCGGTGACTTTGAGACCCGCTTTTTTTAGCTCTCTATTTTGTGAGGCCATGCTTGAAAGGTTCTCGAAGGATGCGGTTTGACGGTATCATGCCAGCCCGAATTGTTCCTTGGAAGCTAATGTGTCGCAAGTGAGTCCCCTAATCCGGCCGCTCGCAGTCGGTTGTTTGCTAGCCGGTCTGATCGGTTGCGGCAGTAACATAGGCTTTCCCGGCGTTTATCGCATCAATGTCGAGCAGGGCAATGTGGTGACAGAGGAGATGGTGGATCAGCTTCGTCCGGGGCTCAATCGTCGGCAGGTACGCTACATCATGGGCACACCGCTCATCGAAGACTCATTCCATGAGGACCGCTGGGACTACCGCTATACGCTGCGCAATGGCAATGAAACGCTGACTGAGACGCAACTGACCCTCTGGTTTGAGGGGGATGAATTAGTGCGCGTGGAGGGGCCCGACGCCCCCAACTGGGAAGAGTCTCAATCTGAAGGGCCAGCATCCGAAGCGCCAGAAGTGTCCTGACCGCCGTCCGCTCGGGCCGCTTTAGCCTTGGCCGCTCGCGCTTTGCGAACCTCTTTAGGATCGACCAGTAACGGCCTATAGATCTCGACTCTCTCGCCCGCAGTCAATACACGATCAGCGGTTGTCGCTTTACCCCACACGCCAATCTTAAGGTCAGGGCCGACCACCAACTCGTCGAATACTTCATCCAGCTTGCTGAGCGTCACGGCCTCAAGTGCGGTGGTTCCCGGCGGTACGTCGAGCTTTACGATCCGCTGTTTCTCGGGCAAGGCGTAGGCGACTTCGACACAAATGCTATCGCTCATGTTGCCACCTCCAGCTCTTGGTTCGCGCGTCGCACCACTGCATCGACAAGGTCGAGCGCCACCTTGTCGAATAATTTACCCGCAGCCGCGTTCGCCAGCCCACTGGTCAATTCAAAATGAAGCCTCAAAGAGGCCTTACAGGCAGCGTCACCGAGAGCGCGAAACATCCACTGCCCCGAAAACGAATCAAAGGGCCCGTCCACCAGCCTCAGCTCAATTTTTTCTGGCCGCGTCATCGTGTTGCGGGTGGTAAAGCCGCGGCTGATGCCGGCCCGGGACAGGCGCAGCGTCGCGGTCACGATCTCCTCTCCGCGCTCGTGAATTTCGGCGCCCACACACCCCTCCAGAAACTCCGGATAACGCTCGATATCAGCCACCAGATCAAACACCTGTTCAGCCGCGTAGGGAAGCAGCGCGCTTCGCTCTATAACAGTCATACCGGGAGTTTACCGAACAACGCTGGAGAACGCCGGTCCGCTAGAAGACGGCTCGCAGCAACCAGAATAGGCTCGCGGGTGGGGCCAGCCAACGCAGGACAAACCACCACATGCGGAACAACCAGGTAGGTTCGCGGTACAACTCACCCCGCAGCGCGGGTCGAGGCAATAACCATCCCACAAACCAGGCGGTCACCAAGACACTGCAGGGTAGCAACCACTGCATTGACCAACTGCCCACGCGCAGCAAGGGTAACGTGCCGCCAAATAGCAGCACAGCGACAATAAGCACCACCAACGTCGCCCCCAACACGGCGCCACTGACCCTACCTAGCTGACACTCGTTCGCCAAAAAAAGGACCGTCGGCTCCAGCAACACAACCGCTGCGCCCCAGGCGAGCAGCGCGGCGGCGGCAAAGAACAACGCACCATAGGTCTCACCCAGCGGGAGGTTGGCAAAGGCATAGGGCAGACCGATAAAGAGCCCTGCCAACCCCTCGACCGGCGAGACATTCGACTCGAACAACAGCGCCGAGAAGATGACGGCGGTCACGATTAGAAAACTCGTATCAATCACCGCAACAGCGAGCACCGAGCGACCCCAGGGGAGCCCGGTCGGCGCCTGTGCGCCCAAAGCCATGCCGATGCCCAAACCGGCACCCAATGTGACCCCTGCGGCGCCCAATGCCTGCCAGAAGGCGCCGATCTGCAAGTCGTCCGCCCGATACGAGAAGAGAAAATCCTGAACAGGCCGCATGTCGTTATAGAAAAAAGCGAAATCTAATACGCCCAAAAGCGTAATCGCTGCCGCCGGTAGACACGCCCATGCCAAAAATCCCATCCCAAATCGGATACCCAGCGCCGAGACGCTTCCCGCCGCCACCAGCAAAAAGAGGGTCCAAATGAACTGTGCAGGACGATCATCGACAAAAGCCAAAAAATCGGCTGCAACATCGATCGCACTCGCAGAAGCTAGCTGCCCGGAGTACAAGGCACTGACGCAGTGAAGGCACCAGACCGCAGTGAGAATCGCTACGGCAGCGAAGACCAATCCCAACAATGCTTGCGCGACACCCAAATGGCGCCAGCGGGAATCCAGATTGCCAACACTGGCTGCCCAGTGCAGCGCCAGCCCGGGGGAGCCCCTTCCCAGACTGCCAATCGTCACCTCGGCAATCAGCACCGGCACACTGAGCACACACAGCGCAACCAGATACATCATAAAAAACGCGCCGCCACCGTGTTCACCCATGAGGTAGGGAAAACGCTGCAGGTTGCCCAAGCCCACGGCCACCATGGACAGCGTCAGTACCAGGGTGCTTCTCGCCCGCCAGGGCTGCGGGACATTGTCATCCAGCACGCAGGAGCGGCCCCAGCATAATTCCCCACGGGTCAGGTCGAAAGAATACCGACGCGATGCCCGACAGGCGCCCGTATAATGGGTTCATGGCGAAATCCAAACGCAACAAGACCTCTGACAATACCATCGCCCAGAATAAAAGAGCACGCTTCGACTACCACCTGCTGGAATCATTTGAAGCAGGCGTATCGCTGGCGGGATGGGAAGTCAAAGCACTCAGGGCTGGCAAAGCTGAGCTCACGGACTCCTATGTGCTGATGAAAAACGGTGAGGCGTTTCTGTTGGGCGCCAACATAGCTCCGCTGGAAACGGCATCGACCCATTTTGTGACCGATCCCACCCGAACCCGCAAGTTGCTGCTGCACAAAAAAGAACTTGCAAAGATCAATGCCGGGGTCACGCAAAAAGGCCAGACCTGCGTCTGCACGGCGCTAGTCTGGAAAGGGCATTTGGTCAAGGCCCGCATTGAACTCGCTCAGGGTAAAAAGCAGCATGACAAACGCGAGAGCCAAAAGGATCGCGACTGGCAACGCCAGAAAGCGCGCATCGTGCGCGACAACGTCAAGCAGTAGTCAGCCCCAGAACAGCGCTTTGGCCGAGATAGAGAGGCCAATCAGAATGCATAGCCCCACAACAAAAGGTCGGTAGGCCGCGCCGGCATATCGGGCGAAGGCCCAATTACCAGCCTGATTGCCCAGCCACATTGCTGGCAGAGCAATCCATAGCAATTGAAAAGGTCGGGGAGAAATCAGCCCCGCCGCACCGAACATGACGAGTGACACCAGGCTCGAACACCAGAAAAACATCATGAGGAAGGCCCGGGACTTCACTGGTTCGGGAAGGGTCGCCATCACATAGAGAATGACTGGCGGTCCGGGAATGGCGAATGCACCGTTCATCAGGCCCGATGCCACACCGATTGCCGATGCTGCTCGACTCGAGGCGGTACTTTCACTGGGGGCGAAGCGCGCTAGCACCACCGATGCGATGACAACTGAGACGCCAATCCAGAGCTGAAATTCAGCGACAGACAGTGATGCGAGGAACCAGACCCCGATGGCCGTGCCTATAACACTGCCGGCGACCATGGGCCTGGCCGACGCAGCCGGGAACAAACCCCACCAGGAGCGATAAGAGAGCAGACCCAATAGAAGCGCCAATACCGCGCTGAGGACCACAGCGTCACCTGGCCTTAAAAAGAAGGAAAACGCCGGGACCACCAGCATGGCAAACCCAAATCCGGTAAAGGCCCGGAGCAACGCGGCAAGACCCACTGACGCTGCCACAAGCAGCGCTTGCTCAGCAGGGACAGCGAACAGCTGAGTAATTTCCATCAGTGTTGCGCCAACCTTACCGGCGCGCCGCATTCAATCGAACCACTCTGGATGACTTTGGCGCAGAGTCCGCCGAAACCGAACATGGCAATGACACCGCCCGGGCCCAACTCTGATTCCATGCGTGCGCATGGGTGACAGAGCTGCGTCGCCTCCAGTAGCGCTTCACCGACCCAGAACCGCTGCCTGCGCAGCGCATTGAGATTCAAACCCGACACCACGATGTTCCGGCGCAAGCGCGCGGGATCTAGATTCGCTTCGCCCAGGTGCGCAGCGATCTGGGTCATGAACTCCCGCGAGATGAGCGTCACCTGGCGTCCAGAACCTGGTGTCTTGGACATTCGATGATCCCCCTCAAGGCCGAGATCAGCCACCGCCTGCACCCGTGAAAGCGACTGCAACGGCTCGCGCCTGCGAGGCCGTACACCGATCCACTGCACCCTACCGATACCCAGCGTGCCCAGATACTTATCTAGCGGGCTTTTACGTTGTGACATTGCGTGTTCCTTGGGCGCGGTGCAGTTCAGAGCATAACGATGGCGCGGCGGGTCGTCACATGAAATCGCCTCCATCGCCCAAACAACATGAAACCGGGGCCATTTACCCGCCTTTCCGCGCCATCAACACTAATGACCTTTGCAACGAACACCACTGACGGTTTCGGTACCCGTAAACAAGTGATCCGGACGGTAATAGTTGGCGTAACCGATATGTCAGTGTCTACAGGCCGCTTGCGATAAGCAAAGAAGGTCACTCTGGGGATGACTCTGTCGCTTCGGGCATGCCGTATCGCCGGAAACACATTGGGGTGCGCGTCTGCAAGCGACCGGTTCTTTCCGGGGCTTGTGAGCCGCCGCCTTTCTAGAGAGAGGAGGCGTTGTGACACATCACGACGGAGACTGGGGCATTCTGAGCACCCAGCAAGACGAAGATCAGGCGCGCGCGCAAGCTGTAAGCGATCCTGCCGCTTATCACGCAGCAATTGCTGCAAAAGAGCTCCATTGGTACGACACCGGCGGTGGGCAGTGGATCTCCAAACCGGGTGACGACGCCTGGCAAGGCTGGCATGCAGCATCCGGCGCAGAGGGCTCCGCCGACGCGAGCTGGACCCCATGGTCGTTAGCGCTTGACGCTAACGCGGCACCTTTCTATCGCTGGTTTGTCGACGGGCAGACCAACGCCTGCTTCAACCTTCTCGACCGCCACGTATTATTGGGCCGCGGCAGAAACCAGGCGCTCGTCTTCGAAGGTGACCGCTGGGATCCCTCCAAAAATGAAGGGCGCGGCGGCCCGGTTTTCGAGCAGCGCCTCTCTTACCGAGAGTTGTTGATTGAAGTTGCCCTCCGCGCGCGGGTGCTCGAAAGCCTGGATCTTAAAGCCGGGGACCGTATTGCGCTGAACCTGCCCAATATCCTAGAGCAGATTTTTTACATTTTGGCCGCACAGCGGCTTGGGGTGATTTACACCCCCGTCTTCGGCGGCTTCTCTGCGAAAACACTGTCTGATCGCATTCATGATGCCGGCGCGAAAGTCGTGATTACCGCTGATGGTGGGTATCGCAACGCCGAGGTGGTCCCCTACAAAAGCACCTATACCGATCCCGCACTGGACAACTATGTCCCTCGCCCCGCCGCACTGCAGGCGCTGTCTGAGACGCTGAAGTCTCGTCTGCCCGCCGACGTGGCGGAGCGCCTCGAGACACAAGTGGCCGAGGCCGTTGCTGGAGAGATCACACTCGAGCGTGCTGATGTCATGCGAGAACTGGGTTTGGCGCTGGAGCGCGAGCGAGGCACGGCCCCCGAAATTATTGCGGAACTTCGCACCACCGTGGCCAGCGAGTTGGCCAGCGTTAGTCACGCCGTGACCAACGTCATTGTTGTGCGCTACACGGGCAATGACATTGTCGAGCACAGCCGAGACCGCTGGTCGCATGATCTGGTAGCTGGGGTCGAGGCAGAGTTTTTGGCGGACTCAGGTGTGGCAGATCGCGCCTTACTGGATAACTTGGACGACAACGCGTTCTGGAAGGCCGTTGGCGCCGCCATGCCAGCGGTGCCCGTCGAAGCCGACTGGCCGTTGTTCATCATTTACACCTCTGGCTCCACCGGCAAACCCAAGGGCGTGGTTCACACTCACGGTGGCTGGCTTTCGGGCATCACCCACACCATGCGGACAGTGTTCAACGCCAATCAGGATGACTGTCTATACGTCATTGGCGACCCGGGCTGGATTACCGGTCAGTCGTATCTGATCGCCGCGCCACTGGCGTTCGGCATGTCCACGGTCATTGCCGAAGGATCCCCCCTCTTCCCCCATGCAGGTCGTTTCGCCTCCATTATCGAGCGTAACCGGGTCACGCTGTTCAAGGCGGGCTCCACTTTCCTGAAGGCGGTCATGACCGATCCTGCGAGCGCGCAGGAAATGTCTCGCTACGACATGTCGACACTCAAAGTCGGCACCTTCTGCGCGGAACCGGTGTCACCAGCCGTGCAGAAGTTCGCGATGGAGAACATCTGCTCCCACTACATCAATTCCTACTGGGCTACCGAGCACGGCGGCATCGTCTTCTCCTGCCCCTGGGGTGACTTCAAACCGCTGGAAGCGGACGCTAAGACCTGGCCACTGCCATGGATTCAGGCACAGGTGCGGATTGTTGAAGAAACCAGCGACACGGGCAGCGTCAGCCAGTGGCGAGAGGCTGAGGCCGGTGAGAAAGGCGAGTTGGTGATTACCCAGCCCTATCCTTATCTGGCAAGAACACTCTGGGGCGCGGGTGATGCGCTGGGCACCGATGACTGGCAGGGCGATATCGACCGCTTCGCCGAGGTGTACTTCAAGCGTTGGGATGGAGAACTGACTTACACACAAGGTGACTACGCGCGTCGAGGTGATGAGGGCGCGTTCACGCTGCACGGTCGTTCTGATGACGTCATCAACGTTTCGGGCCACCGCATTGGTACCGAGGAAATCGAAGGTGCGATCCTGCGAGATAAAACGCTGCGACAGGATTCCCCGGTCGGTAACGTGGTCGTGGTGGGCGCCCCCCATGACGAGAAAGGTGAAACCCCCGTTGCATTTCTGGTAGCCGCGGCAGGCCGCAAACTCTCAGATGAGGATCTTGCACGACTGCAAAACCTCGTGCGCACTGAAAAAGGCGCCACCGCAGTTCCGTCAGACTTTTTGGTGGTGTCAGCGTTCCCCGAAACCCGCTCAGGCAAGTACATGCGCCGCACGCTGCGAGCAATCTTGCTCGACCAACCTTTGGGCGACCTGTCTACGCTGCGAAACCCCGAGTCGGTGGAGGAGATTCAGGGCGCCGTAGCGCAATGGCGAGACTTTGGCCGACTGGCCGAGGCGCGGCAGATTATTCAGACCTGGCGCTACCTGCGCGTCGAAACCCATCGCTTGGACGACAATCACAAGGTCGCGCTGTTGGTGATCAACCACCCGCCGGTCAACGCACTCAATGAGCGCACCCTCGATGAACTTCACACCGTGGTGCAACAGCTCGAGCATCAGGATGACGTGGACGCAGTGGTAATTACCGGCGCCCGCGGTGCTTTTGTTGCTGGTGCTGACGTGAAAGAGTTGCTGGAGGTGGGTGAAGCCGGCGATTTGGAGTCAGCCCGCACCCCGCCCAATGCGGCACAGGCGGCATTTGCCGCTCTGGAACAACTTGGCAGACCAGTGATCGCGGCAGTCAATGGCCCCGCACTGGGTGGCGGTAACGAACTGGTGCTGGCCTGCTCCTATGTGATTGCCGCAGAGCACGCGCAGTTTGGTCAGCCAGAAATCAATTTGAATCTGCTGCCGGGCTATGGCGGCACACAGCGGCTGGTGCGTAAGCTACATCGACGCCGCGGCGAGGCCGGCATGGCCGAGGCGCTGCGTTTAATGGTGAGTGGCCGCAATATTTCCACTGCTGAGGCGATCAACTGCGGTCTGGTCGACGAAGTCGTCACGGAAGCCGCGGCCTCGCCCGTTGAAATCGCGATGGAGCGACTGCGCGACTACTTTGCCCAACAAGGCCCGCTGGCCTCAGCACAGGAAGAGCATGAGAGAGCGCTCGCTGCGCGAGATGAGGTCATTCCTTATTCTGAGGCCATTCTTGAGCAGCCTGCCTTGCAACAAGCATTGGCACAAATTCGCGCCAGCGGCCGTGCAAAGCAGGTGGCACGGGTGCTAGATGCCGTCGCCATCGGCGCAAAGAAAGGTCAGGCTGCTGGTCTGCTGCATGAGGCCGAGCTCTTTGCCGAGGCGGTCTGCGATCCTGAATCTGGACCTGCCGGGATCACGGCCTTCCTTGAGAAGCGCAGTGCACCTCTGCCAACCCAGTACGTTGATGTGTCGCCCACCGCTTCAGGTGAACAGGTCGATGAGTTATTGGCATCCGGTCAACTGCTACCCATGGGCGCCAGTTTCTTCCCCGGGGTCACGCCGGTTCCCCGTTATCAATATGGTTACGGCGTGCCGAAGTCTGCCGAGAACGGCAAGCCCGCTCATGGAGACCCGATTGACGCCGAGATCAAGCTGATCTTCGAAACCCCAGAACCCGAGCCCAATGAGGCATTGGTGTATGTCCTGGCCTCTGAGATGAACTTCAATGACATCTGGGCCATTACCGGTATCCCAGTGTCGCCCTTTGATGCGCGTGATGCCGATGTGCAGGTCACTGGCTCCGGCGGTGTGGCAATGATTGTTCGTCTCGGTAGCGAGTTAATCGCCGAGGGCCGCTTATCAGTCGGCGATGTGTGCACCGTTTACTCGGGTCAGAGTGAGCTGCTCTCTCCCGACCAGGGTCTCGACCCCATGGCAGCCGACTTCCGCATTCAAGGTTATGAGCGCAATGATGGCAGCCACGCACAGTTCCTGGCTGTGCAAGGCCCGCAATTGCATCCCAAGTTACCGAGCCTGAGCATTGAAGAGGCCGGTTCGTATGGGCTAACGCTGGGTACGATTCACCGGGCGCTTTATCACACGCTCGATATAGAGCCGAATAAGCAGCTGTTCGTTGAGGGCGCCTCGACGGGTACCGGCTATGACTGCCTGCGCAGCGCCGTGAGCAGTGGCCTCAACGTGGTGGGCATGGTCTCCAATGCAGAGCGCGCCGCCCGCGTTGAAGCCGTCGGCGGTGCCGCTGTCGACCGAAAAGATCCGCAGTGGGCGGATGCCTTCACTCCCGTACCCGATGACCCCGCCGAGTGGGCCAATTGGGAAGCGCAAGGGGCGGGTTTTGTCGCGGCCACAGAAGCCGCCGCTGGTGGCAGTATCGACTATGTGGTGTCCCACGCTGGTGAAACTGCCTTCCCCCGCTCGTTCCAGACATTAGGTGAAGGCGGTGTACTGACCTTCTATGGCGCGTCCTCGGGCTATCGTTTCACCTTCATGGGTAAGAAAGGTAGTTCGAGCCCGTCTGAGATGTTCACTCGTGCTGGGCTCCGCGCGGGTCAGAGTCTGTTGATTGTTTACGGACCCGGCGCCGAGGATGGCATTGTAGACCGCGTGGCGATCGAAGCCATTGAGGTTGGCTGCCAGCGCGGCGCGCAAATTGCCGTTCTGGTGGATACCGTCCCGCAGCGTGAGTTTGTGAACTCGCTAGGCTTTGGCGCGCAGGTGAAAGGCGTGGTGAGTCTTGAGGAGATCGAACGACGATTGGGGGATGACTACGACCCGCCCGGGCCGTTCGCGCAGATGCCCAACCCGTTCACCGAGTCACAGGCATTCAAGGAAGCCGTCCGTTTGTTCTCAGACCGCACGCTGAAGCCAATTGGTTCAGCGATAGCGCCCTTCCTGCGCAATACCCTCGATAAACGCGGCTTGCCCGATGTGGTATTCGAGCGTGCGGGTCGCGACGGCCTCGCGCTCGCTACCTCACTGGTCAAGCCCAACGTGGGCAAAGTGGTCTATGCCGAGGAACTGAGCGGGCAACGCTTTACCTTCTATGCCCCCCAGGTGTGGATGCGCCAACGTCGCATCATCATGCCCAGCGCAGAGATCCGTGGCACGCACCTCAATACCGCGCGTGAATTTGCGGAAATGCAGGAGCGAATCGCCGCTGCGCAGATCGATGTGCTGCCACCTCTGGCGCGACCCATCGAAGACATCGCCGAGATCCACCAGGCGATGTGGGAGAACCGTCACGGCGGTGCGAACTATGTGGTAACCCATGCCCTACCGCGTATGGGCCTCAAAACAAAAGACGAGCTTTACCGTGCCTGGGCGCTGCGTGACGCAGCGGAGCGCGGTGAAGAGATTACCAAAGTCGAAACAGGATCAGCCGGAGCGCTTAGATGAACGATATGTCGAACTTATCCAACACTGTTATTGCTCAGTCTCTCTCGGGGCGCCGGCTCGAAAACAAATCGGTCATTCTGACCGGCGCTGCAGGCTCTATAGGCCGCTATATCTCCCGTCACTTGTTGCGGGAAGGCGCCATGGTCACCATGACCGGCCGCGATCAAAGCAAGCTAGATGCCTTTGTGGAGGAGCTCGCTGAAGAGGGCTTTGATGCGGAGAACATCACCACCATCGTGGGCGACTGCGCTGATCCGCAGGTATGTCGAGATATCGTCGCGCGCGCCGTAGACAGCTTTGGCAGGCTCGACGTACTGGTGAACAATGCTGGCGCCGCGGGTCCCAAGTTTACGCTCCGTGATATCCCCTTCACCGATGTAGAAATGCGCGCGGCAGGGTCTGACCAGACCATGTTTGATTCCGCGATGAACCTGCTTGGCGCACCCTGGAATATGGCGCGTGCTGCCGCCGCCCACCTGAGTGATGGCGGCACCATTGTCAATGTATCAACGATTTTCTCGCGCACCCACTATTACGGCCGCATCCCCTACGTGGTGCCCAAGTCGGGCCTCAATGCATTGGGGAAGGGATTGGCACTGGAGTTGGGTGAAGAGCGCGGTATTCGCGTGAATACGCTGTTCCCCGGACCGATCGAATCAGAGCGCATCGATACCGTTTTTGCCACCATGGATGAACTACAGAACATCGCCCCCGGCAGTACCAGCCAGGAATTCCGTGATCTCATGATTACCACGCGCAACGGCGAGGAAGGCCTCGAGTATCGCTATCCCACGCCCACCGACGTCGCTAACGGCATTGTTTGGCTGGCCTCTGAAGAGTCCGCCGCAGTGTCGGGTCACCACGTTGAGGTCACCAATGGCATGCAGGTACCGGCGCAGAGTCGCTCGCAGCTGGTGTCTTGGCCAGATAAGCGTCTCGAAGACCTCACCGACCACGTTGTACTCATTCTGGGTGGCTCAGACTACGAGCAGGCTTTGACCTACGCCGAGCGCCAGATCAACAGTGGCGCTCATGTACTGCTGGCATTCCGCTCACTGGAATCTGTCGGGCACGCTCGTTCATTGATTCAGACCAGAGGGCTCGACGAAATCCAACTGTCGCACCTTGATCCGCTGCGACGCGAATCGGTGGATCGCACGATGCAGTTCATCGACGACCACTTCGGGCGTCTTGATGGTGTGATTGTGTTGCCGCGCAAGCCCAATGGCCACTACGGCCATTCGCTCTGCGGCGCTGCCGACGAAGACGTCGAGAACTTTGTTCGCGAGGAAGTGGTGGCACCGGTTGCCTTCGCCAGCATGCTGGCCAGTAACCTTTCGCGCTGGTTTGGTAAGTGCGAGCCACCCGCCATCACCTATGCAACCAACGGCAGCGACACGCAGGGCAACCTGCTCAATGAAGTCATTCGAGCGTCCATCGAGGCGCTGATCAGGGGCTGGCGTCACGAAGACGAAACGCTGCTCAACGCAGGGGAGCTGGAATGGGCCGTGCGGCCCAACCAGTTGGTGCGCTACGACAGTGAGGACAAGGACAACCTGACCTTCGCCGCAGATTGGGCCGCAACGCTGACGAACCGTGTGCGGCAAATGGACCCGATTAATCTCTGGATCCCAAAGAGCATCAAGCGCGCGACCGGTAAGGAATCCATGCCCACGCCGCTGATGCGGGTACTCCCAGGTCTGCATAAGGGCAAAACGGCTGTGATTACAGGCGGGAGCTTGGGTATCGGTTTGCAACTGGGCCGTTATCTCGCGATTGCCGGCTGTCGTGTGCTGTTGAGCGCACGAAGTGCAGCCAAGCTGGAAGAAGCGCGTGACGAGATCGTTGAGGAACTGCGAGGTATTGGTTACCCGCAGGCCGACACGCGGGTCACTACCATGGCCGATATCGACGTGGGCGATCCGAAAGCCTTGGACGCACTGTATGACCGCGCAATAGAGCTCTTCGGCAATGTCGACTTTCTGATCAACAACGCCGGCATCTCGGGCGCAGAAGAGATGGTAGTCGACATGACGCTCGCGGACTGGAACCGCACCATGGAAGCCAATCTGATCTCCAACTACTCGCTGATCCGCAAGTTCGGTCCGGTGATGAAGGACAAGGGCAAAGGCTCCATCCTCAACGTATCAAGCTACTTCGGCGGTGAGAAATATGTCGCCGTTGCCTACCCCAATCGCGGCGACTACGCCGTCTCCAAAGCGGGTCAGCGCGTCTTAGCCGAAATCCTCTCCCGGCACCTGGGCCCTGAGATCCAGATCAACGCCCTCGCCCCGGGACCGGTGGATGGTGCCCGACTCCGCGGTTTAGGTGATGCGCCCGGTCTGTTTGATCGCCGCGGTCGGCTGGTACTCGAGAACAAGCGCCTGAATCAGGTGCACAAAGCTATCCTCAGTGATCTCAAGGAAGGCTTGAGTGTGGACACGATTATGGCGCTGTCAGCCAACGACGTGGCTAACCTACCCTCGGGGAATGACATGCCTAAGGCGCTGTCGCGCTTGGTGGGCCAGGTGATTGATGCGGGCGGTGTGGGGAACTCCTCGCGCTTCCTGATGCACGAAGGCATTGCCAGTAAGTTGGTTGAGCGCCTAGTCAACGGCGGCATTATCACTACCGAGCAGCGCGACGCCTTCATGGAGGCATTTGTCGAGGCACCGCAACCGTTCTTCGATACTGCGGAGTCAAAGAAATCTGCTGCGCAGATTGAGTCCGGCATTCTCAACCGACTCCACCTGCACAAAATGCCAACCGACGAACAGGTTGGCCTGTCTACTGTATTCCATCTCGCTGATGACATTGTCAGTGGCGAGACGTTCCACCCCTCGGGCGGTCTGAAGTTTGACCGTTCAGTGACCGAGGGCGAACTGCTGCTACCCCCGAGCCAGACTGACCTGAACAAGCTTCAGGGCAAACGTGTGGTCATGGTGGGTGACAGTATGCGTAAAGAGCTTGCGGCGATCGGCAATGGTTTTATGGGGCAGGATGTCGCAGCGCTCACGGTACTGACTCGTTCTGAGGACAGCGCCCGTGAGCTTCAACACGCCATCGACGCCACGGATTCCGTGGCGTTCGATGTGCGTTGTGTCGGCGACGATATCGAGGGGGCACTGGATCACATTTTGCGTGAGGAAGGTGGCTTTGATGTCGTAGTAAGCAGCCCATTTGAGAGACTGCCACTCAACGCGCTGGCGGGTGAACGTCATAAGAGCTGGGATCGAGTGCTGAGCGATCAGCAATTCCGAGACCTAGTCCATGACCAACTCACTCATCACTTTCGTGTAGCAAGAATTTCCGCGCTGGTACCCAATTGCCAGATCGTCTTGCTGACTCCTGATACTTCACTGGCCTCAACGCGGGAAGAATTTGCGCTGGCGCTGTTCGTGAAGAACTCTCTCCATGCCTTTACGGTGACTTTGGGCGTTGAAGGTGAGCGGCTGCCAACGGTACCTGCGGTAAATCAGGTGCAGCTGACGCGGCGGGCGCACACTGAAGAACCCTCAAACGATCAGGAACTAGCTGAAGAAATGACGCGCCTGGTGCACGCGGTCATGCAGTGTGCTGTACCCGCACCCTCTCCCAGTGAGAGCCGATACCTGTCCAAGATCTTCCGCGGCAACGCGGTCACGGTCTGACCTCGTATCACTCCTCGGCGGGGTCTTCCCCGCCATTCGCCAGCGGCCGGACTCATCCCCCCGGCCGCTGGTCTCTTTTCCTCTCTGCAAATCAGCAACCTAGCGGTATGCTTCCCTTGGTGTTGCAGTGGGAAGGTGCCTTGAGGAAGGTGCCTTGAGGAAGGTGCCTTGAGGAAGGTGCCTTGAGGAAGGTGCCTTGGGGAAGGTGCCTTGAGGAAGGTGCCTTGAGGAAGGTGCCTTGAGGAAGGTGCCTTGAGGAAGGTGCCTTGAGGAAGTTGCCTTGAGAAATGTGCTCGCGCTTATAGCGGTATCAGTCTGGCTATCGCCTCTGGCGCTCGCCCTGCCTGCCGGTGAAGGCGAAAGCCTGGTGCGAGAGCACTGTGCGAGCTGCCACCGCCCCGAAATCTTGAACAGATCCCAAGGCTACGACACGGCGAGTGAATGGCGCCAGCTCATGGCGACGATGGTCGCGTTGGACGAGCCCCGAGCCGACATCATTGCGAAATATCTCACAAAGCATTTTCAATCCAAACCGGAACTCTACCCCACGCTCGTTGACGGGCCGGTCGAGATCGAAATCGAGGAGTGGATGGTCCCCACTTTGGGTCAACGTTCCCGAGATCCAGTAGAGGCGCCTGATGGCGCAATCTGGTGGACTGGGATGTGGGCATCGCTCGTGGGTCGCCTC
>CBFHSJ010000008.1:22896-33876 GCA_965658485.1 Luminiphilus sp. | reverse complement strand
CAGGGCATAGATCAGCATCGAGCCGTGGCCATTGGACAACACAAACCGGTCGCGGTTCGGCCAATCCGGATTCGCCGGGTTGTGTCTCATCAAGCGATTCCATAGCACCTCGGCAATATCCGCCATACCCATCGGCGCACCGGGGTGGCCGCTGCTGGCCGCCTGAACGGCGTCCATAGCGAGGGCACGAATGGCGTTGGCCAGTTCAGTTTGAGACGGCATGAGGGCTCCGAAGTCGCGAGGATTGTAGTTTCAAGGAAGCGAGATCATTGGGCAAATTTTCTAGCAGGCCAGTGGTCGAAGCCGTTGGTCCTAAAGTAGGGCTACCCACGCCTCCCAACGTGGGTCGCATGCTACCCGATACTCGACATAAAAGCTCCACGGTCGTGACCTTCTGGCTGGAACTGCTGTCACCCACGAATCATGCTGTTTGATTGAAGCGGCTACGTGGCGGCTACGAAAATGCGCCGCCGTGATGTCCTTGCGCCATGCACCGCCCGGGGCAGTCAGTGTCGCTTATTGGCTTGGTGGATTCACAAAATCAATCCACCCCGTAAAGATCATTTTTTCATGGCTGTTGGACACAATGCCATGGTGCATATGCGTCATATCGCTTGGCCAGACGATTAATTTTCCTTTCTCACACGGAGTAATCACCTCTTGATGAGGAAACGCTGTGCCACCGCCGGGTGTATCGGTGAGGTACAGCATCCACACCAAGGCGCGCTGACAGTACTCGATACGATCACGTTCACAGTGAACAGCGGGGTAGCCCCCCCCCTTTGGATACCACTGAATATTGGCATGCTGAGAGAACCACAGTGCGCCCAAGCCATCGGCACCGGTACTGTAGTAATAAGTCTGGAGATACGTTTTGACATGCTCAATGAGACAGTCGAAAAATGTTTCGAACTGGCCATATGACTTGATAGAAATAGTGATATCCAGGGAGTCCTTCATGGCTTTATCAATACGGGGATGTTCGCCGAGTCGGCCTGGCTGTGCATGATGCCGGTTACGCTCGAAGAACTCGACAATCTCGTCACACACCGAGGGGTCGATATCATAAGTTTCGATAAAAGTACTGACAGCCATAGTTTTGTTGCAAAGCAGGCTTTGAGACAACCATGATTCGCTCATGCTCTCTCGAAGTTAAACAATAAACAAGCGATGCAATCCAGGCTGGGCTGCTGGAACCTGGACAGAGAGGCATTACGCAACATGGTAAGTGCGCATCCACTGCCCTTGTTAACACTGCCATCAGCGAACTCAGCAACATCCCATAGCCTCAGGCGTGCTGATCAAGTCGATAACGTTGGTGGCAGCGGGTCGTCCAGAGCCGCACCAAAGTGGTGCCGAAGGGGCTCTTCGTAAAGTCGCCAGCGGCCCGTCCGCCCTCTGCCCAAAGGCTCTCTTACTTGCCAAACGCTCGCCGTGCGAACCGAATTATCGAGTTTGTAAAACTCCAAACAAGCCGGATCCCATTGCTCTCCAAGCCACCCAAAAAGGGCCTGGAGCGTCGAATCGGGATCATCCACCAGTGCTTCGTATCTGACCTTATTTACCCTGTCAGGGAGTGCTTCAACCCAAAAATCGGCTACTTGGTGACACAGGGCGATCTGGTCGGCAATAGCCGCGGGTTCCGTGGCATAGCCGTGTTGGGGGTGGAGGCGCGTCCCATAAACTGAGATAAGGGTGTCACGCCAATCTCGCTCAGTGACAAGGATTTTGGCGTCAGGGAGCACATCAAGGATAGTGGCGATATGAAATAAATTGTCTGGGCGCTTATCAGTCACTCTCACCCCCGAGGGAATACCCCTCTCATACAGGTGTTCCTCCCACCGAGCCTTAATCTGTGCTCGTTGAGCGGAATTGGGCGGCGGACCCGGGTCAAGCATTCCACCACCTAGTGATTGGATCTCCCTTGGCCAGAATTCCGACTCACCTAGCGGCTTGAATTGCGCATGAGCCGCATGAATTTGTTCGAGCAAGGTAGAACCTGTGCGAAGCATTCCAAGAATAAAAACTGGCGCGCTGTCCCGGGTAATACTTGAGGCGCGAAGAAGAGGGTGAGTTTCGAGCTGGCTCATCACCCGATGACGATACTGGGAAGAAGACCAAGCCGGCTGCTTGAGCCTGTCGGACTCATTAGCCTGAGTCAGTGATTCCCATGCTTCTACATAATACCCTTCCCGCTCCTGCAAACGCGACACCCCAAAAAGCGCGTCGACGTGCGCCCCGGCGAGGTCACGTAACTTTTGCCCGACCGCGGAAGACATTGTCAGCGTTAGATCAGCCTCAACCAGACGGGCAAGCGCATAGGGATCCCCGGGAGAGAGCGTCGCAGCGCGCGCAAAAAGTTGACAGGCCAAATCGCGATCACCTGTTTGCTCCGCGATATGAGCACGGTTAAAAACGGCGCGATAGTAATCAGGGTGAATTTCCAAAGCGCGATCAAGCCATTGGACTGCCATGGATGCGTTGGCAAGCCGGTCCGAATAGACAGAAGCAAGGTTGCTCATTGCCTCCTCGGGCGCACTTACACCCAAGGCTATTGCACTCTCGTAGGCTTTCACAGCCTGCGTGTAAAGACCGGCTTTATTAGACCACCAGCCAAGATTAAACCAAGCAGTCGCATTGTTAGCGTCTGCAGCCACTTGTGCCTGCCAATGCGCTAGGTGCCGGTGAAGATGCTCCATGACTTAGTCTAACAAAACAAAAAAAAGCGGGCATGAAGCCCGCTTTGTTTTTCGCAGCATCTGCTGCTCGGTACGCCCGCGTCTTAGAAGCGGAAGGTGGCCTGAGCGAACAGGTACTGACCCAAGGTGTCGTAAAAACCAGCAATTGCGTTGGCGTTTGTCGACAAACTACCACCAACCAGCGGGGGCTCTTCGTCGAGTACGTTGTTGATACCAACGAGGAGCTCGGAATCACCGAAGAAACGGAACGTCGCGTTCAGATCGAGGTAGCTTTCAGAGCCAGACATATTATCCTGAGCAATTGCGTCGGCACCCTCAGATCTAGTGCTGGTCAGCGCCCCATCGTAGTCAACACCCTCAAAGTAACGCCAGCGAGCCGTGACAGCCCAGAAGCTATTGCTGTCATAGCTGGCGGTCATTGTATGACGCCACTCAGGTTTCGGATTACAACGGCTGCTCAGCAAACCGACGCAGTCGAAAGCCTCGCCCGGAAGGATTTCGATTTCCCAATCCATCAGGTAGGTTCCAGCCAGATTGACATTAAACGTGCCGCCCAACGCGTCCGTCATCCAAGATGCGGCAACGTCGACACCGGAGGTGACACCCGTACCAATGTTTTGCAAGCCATTGAATACGCGAGGGATTTCACCCTGCCACAGGTTACCAGTGGGGCCTCGCGTGATCGAATCACACAAGACACCGTTAGTGGCACACTGCCGCACAATGTTCTCTGCACCCACCGTTGCGATAGTGTTTTCAATCTCGATGTCCCAGTAGTCCACGGACACGGTGAGATTATCGGTAGGCGTCAATACAACACCCACAGTAATGGTATCGGCCTCTTCGACATCGAGGTCCACATTACCGCCTGTGACTTGGTTGTATTGATCCGCAGGGCTCTGGACCACGCTGCCGTATTGAGCCGCGGTTACGCCTGTCAGTGCGCACTGCGCAGCGGTATACTCTGGCGTGGCGCCTGAGCAAGGATCAGTACCAGCCCACAAACCTAGATTGTTGACTGAGTACAGCTCAGAAACGTTGGGAGCACGAACAGCGCGGTTATAGCCAGTGCGGAAGCGAACCAGATCAATGGGCTGCCAGTCCAAGCCCACTCGGTAGGTGTCTTGCCCACCGACAGTGCTGTAATCGGAGTAGCGGTAAGCCAAGTCGCCAGTGAGATTCTCTGTCAAAGGGATGTTGGCCTCGGCAAAAAACTCAGTAACCGTGAAGCCGCCACCCAGTGATGGCGTCGGTCCACCCTGCCCTAACAACTGACCCTCGGCAAAGACGGTGTCAGAGGTTCGGTCAAAGTCTTCACTTCGCCATTCGTAACCGACGACAACTTTAATCGGGTCGGCATTACCAATCGAGAACAGGTCACCCGTCACGTAGCCGTTGATCACCTCGGTGATGCTCTGAGCATTCAACATGCCAGTACCGGTCAGACTATTAGCTTGCTCTGGCGTTACGCCATTAGGTGTGAAGACAGAATAACCTGGACAACCATTGTCACACGCATCTTGGTTCAAAACTGCCGTGATATTAGGGGCAAAAAAGTCGTTGATATACGTGGAGTTCTGACGCGACTGCGCGTGCAGGTAGCTCACGTCGTACGACCAACTATCGGTGATGTCGCCTTTACTGCCCAAAACCACGCGGAAACTGTCGTTTGAGAAGTTATTGGAACGAGGTCCACCCTCAACGTTACGCTTGCCGACGTAAAGCCCGAACGTATCGTAGCCCGGTATTTCATTGGCCAGATCAGCTGCAAATGCCTCGGGCAAGTCTTCCAGACCCAGAATATAAGCTTCGACAAAGAACGTCCCGGATTCCGCAATCTGCGCCCGTGTTTGTGCGCTGGAGACCATCATCTCTAAGTAAGGCGTGAAATGATCGTTGATTTCGTAATCAACAAAAGCCCCTGCGTTCCACTGAGTCAACGGACGCAAAAAGTGGTTGATAGGCGCGTAGTTGTAGCGGTTTGTGCCATCCCACGGAGTCAAACCCCCACTTGAGTTGACGTTACCAAAGAAATTACCTGCATCGAAATTCAGAGCGCCGTCCACGTAAGGGTAGATATCAAAGTTAGGCACGATAGCGTTAGCAGAGCCACCAACACCTAAGCCTGAACCCGTAAGGGCACCGGCTGAGTAGTCACGAGCTTCTTGACGCAGCTCTTCCTGCTGGCGCCAGCTGGCGTATACCGTGGCGTTACCCCTGCCGTCGGCGAAGTCTGCACCCATGGCAATATCGATCTGATCGTTGATACCATCAGGGCCTTCGGTACCCGATGGGTAATCGAAGTTGCGACTATCTAGCAGGTCCTGAATGTAACCGTTGCTGTTGTCGTGTCGATAGCCACTCCAACCGGCACGGATCTCAATACCATTCATGCGTCGCGTGATGAAGTTCACAACACCCGCTACCGCATCCGCGCCGTAGGTAGCCGATGCACCACCTGTCAGAACATCCACACGCTCCAGCGCAATCGTTGGAATTTGAGAAATATCAGGTGCTTGTTCTTCAGCGGCACCCGCGGTCATGCGACGGCCGTTTACCAGAACTAGGGTGCGCTCTACGCCAATTCCGCGGAGGTCGACCGTTGCAGTACCGGTGGAGCCGTTTGAGATATTGGCATTCTGGCTTGTCTCAATAGAGGGGAGGCTGTTCAAAACGGCTTCGATATTCACGAAACCGAGATTCTTGATGTTCTCTGCAGTCACAACGGTAACCGGGCTGGTGGCCCCGAAACCATCTTCGCTCGTAATACGAGTACCGGTAACGATCACTTCCTCGGTTAAGGTTTCTGCCGCTGCGTCGTCCTCCTGACCGAGAACCATACCGCTTGTTAGGCTAGCTGAAAGAGCGGCTGCTACGGCAATGCTTAGTCTCCGCTTGTTGAGTGCGTTCATAGGGAACCTCTTTTTTCAAGTGTTGTCGTGAGCGCTTCTATTTTGGGGCCCGAAGGCTCCTCAATCATAGAGTACTATGATGAAGCCTCATGCAGTGAGCTGAAGGCCGCCTAATTATGACATATTTACGTATTTAAACAGGAACTTCCCCAATCTAGCGAAGCAATTAACCTGCGATTCACGCCGCTGGGCCGGAAATTCAAGCATCAGTCGATGCGATACACCCCCACCGTGCGCCCCGAGGAGAGCACCGTCAGGGTCCACAACCCCATAAAGTTCTTCTTGACTGCGACTGCTTGCCCCTTGGCCGTGTGTCGGTAATTGCTGCCACTGCGCTGCCGCCATACTTGGCCGTTACTGAGGGTAAATACCGTTTTCCCGCTCCAGCCAGAGAAGGGGCCGACAATTTCGGCCTCGAACGGTTCGCTGACCGCAAGCTCAGGTGGCGCTTCAGCAATCTCCTGCTTCGCCGCCTCAACCTCAATTGCAACGCGACGCTCAATTTCCGCCTCGCGCTCCACCGCATCGGCTTGAAGCACCTCCTCTCGCACCTCTTCTCTCACCTCGGCGCTGACGCTCTCCTGGACCTGATCAAACCGTTCTATCAGCCATTGATTCAGTGCGTCGAGCTCATCTACGGATAAGGAGTCGATCCCAGTTGCCCGCCGCTCTTCAGCCGACATCTCTTCCTCTATGGTGCCAAAAGCGCTGCCGTCACGCCCCTCAGCGAACCCCTGCGGCGCGAGCCCCAGCGAGACTAATAGGTATAAAAGGTGATAAGTGTGCATGTAACGTCCCATTGTTCAGTCCTTTATAAACACGCTCAGGCGCAGAGTTCCGCTCCGGCTATTGCGAGAGCGGCAGCAGTTCTTCCACTCCTGAGGGCGCGCCTAGCAATAGAATGTCGGCTGGCCGCGATGCGAATAGACCGTTGCATACTGCGCCTGTGATCTGGTTAATACGGGCTTCCATGGCCACAGCATCCTCGATCACCATACCGTGCACGTCGAGTATCAGGTTGTGGTTGTCCGTCATCACCCCCTCGCGCCAAACAGGCTGCCCTCCCAGCGCATGAAGCTCCCGCGCGACGTGACTGCGCGCCATTGGAATGACCTCTACCGGCAAAGGGAATGCACCCAAGACCGCCACGCGCTTACTCACATCGGCGATGCAGATGAAGCGCCGTGAGGCAGCAGCAACAATCTTTTCCCTAGTGAGTGCTGCGCCGCCACCTTTTATGAGGTGCAAATGAGAATTGGCCTCGTCAGCGCCGTCGATGTAAACGTCCAGTGGACCGACACTGTTAAGGTCGACGACCGGCAGGCCCAGATCCGACAATAATGACGCTGAACGCTCCGAGCTAGCCACAGTGGCTTCGATGCGGGACTTGAGTTGCGGTAGCAAGCGAATAAAGCACTCTGCCGTCGTGCCCGTCCCGATGCCAAGCAGAAGTTTGTCACTGTGCTCAGCGGCGACGCGCTCAAAAGCGGCCTCAGCGACCTTTTCTTTCAATAATTGTTGGTCCACCCAAGCTCCTACATTGCCGACAGTTAGTCGGGCAAGAGTATATCGCCGATGCCCTCGAGCAGGACGGCTTTTCGATGACGAGCCATTGACGGAGTTTTGCTCTATCCGACTATCCGATAGAAGAAGTGCTGGCGGTGCCTCAACCCAGCGCTTCAATGGCTACGGGAAATGTACAACACCCCAAGCCAAGGCTCCGTTAGCCTCGCGGGCTTTCATCAATAATTTTTGATGAATCAAGATGAAGGTGCTAGCCTTGTGCCATGTCCCAAAAAGCCCAAGTCATTGCGCTGGACATTCAGCGCGCGCCTGTCGCTGTCAGCGCAAAAAACGCCGAGTCACTGAACACGCTTTTCAGTGCGCTGGCGCACCCTTTAAGAACGCAGGTATTGAGGGTTATGAGGGCTGACTCGTTTAGCGTGACAGAGCTGTGCGCCGCATTTTCTGTGCGTCAAAGCGCACTGAGCCATCACCTCAAGATTTTAACCGAAGCCGGATTTCTGGCCCGGCGACACGAGGGCACGGCGAGTTTTTACCGGCGGCAACTGCCCGAGGGCAGACACCAGGCACTTCGGCAGCAGATTTTGGATCAGATCGACGAGGAGCCGATGCCAACCGACCTCACATCCGGTCTGGAAGCGGTTCAGCGTCTCCGAGAGCGGCAATCTGCGGCATTTTTCCGCGACCGTGGCAAAGAAATCCGCAAACAGCAGGAATCCATTACCTCATGGAAGGATTATAGTCGCGCCACGCTCCACTTGCTGGATCGCGCTGGTAACTTCGAGCAGAGCGCGGTCATCGAGGTGGGACCAGGCGATGGCGGCTTGCTCAGCGACCTCGCCCAGCGTTCAGCCACAGTATGTGCACTTGATAATTCAGAGGAGATGCTCTCTGCGGCGCGGCACAATACCCAAGAGGTCTCAAATATCGAATACCTCCTCGGTGAACCTAAAACACTGACCAAGCAGCGCCATACGTTCGCAGCTGCTGTGGTCAACATGGTGCTGCATCATGTCGCTGATCCAGCGGCGCTGCTGCGCGATACGACCCTGCTGCTTCGGCCGGGAGGGGATTTAATCATTAGCGACCTCTGCCCCCACGATCAGGCTTGGGCGCGAGAGCATTGCGGCGATCTATGGCTTGGTTTCTCACCCGAGGATTTGCGAGCCTGGGCAGTTGCTGCTGGTTTAGAGCACTGTGCCGAGCTCTTTTTCGCACAACGTAACGGTTTCCAAATACAAGTGCAGCATTTCAAGCGCTGCTAAACATTTTCAGGAAGTTTTGCCATGCGCGACTATTCACTTTTCACGTCGGAATCCGTGTCCGAAGGTCACCCCGACAAGATGTCGGATCAGATTTCCGATGCCATTCTGGATACCTACCTGACTAAAGATCCCGATGCGCGGGTCGCCGTTGAGACACTCGTCAAAACCGGCATGGTGGTGGTGGCAGGAGAAGTCACAACGGCGGGTAACGTGACCCCCGGCGAGCTCGAGGAAGTCATCCGCCAAACCATACTGGACATCGGCTTCGACTCTTCTGAAGTGTGCTTCGATGGCAACACCTGCGCCGTTATCAATGCCATTGGCCAGCAGTCCGCCGATATCGCGCTGGGGACGCACGAGTCCGATGAAGCCAACCAGGGTGCGGGTGATCAGGGTTTGATGTTTGGCTTTGCCTCGGATGAAACCGACGTGCTGATGCCGGCGCCGATTCACTACTCACACAGACTGGTGGAACGGCAGGCTGAATTACGCAAGTCGGGCGCGCTACCCTGGCTGCGGCCCGATGCGAAGAGCCAGCTCACGATGCGCTACGGCGCCGACGGCAAACCCGAGCGTGTGGAAGCTGTTGTGCTGTCCACCCAGCACGATCCCGATATCGCACAGGAAGACCTCCGCGAGGCGGTACGAAGAGAAATTATCGAACCGACTCTGCCCGCCGAGTGGCTGCATGCCGACACGCTCTACCACATCAACCCAACGGGTAATTTTGTCATCGGTGGCCCGCAGGGTGACTGCGGCCTGACGGGACGCAAGATCATTGTCGATACCTATGGAGGGATGGCGCGCCATGGTGGCGGCGCTTTCTCGGGCAAGGACCCTTCCAAGGTTGATCGCTCCGCGGCCTACGCCTGCCGGTACGTGGCCAAAAATATTGTCGCCGCGGGCCTAGCCCGACGGTGTGAGGTTCAGGTGTCCTACGCCATTGGTGTAGCTGAGCCTACGTCGATCTCGGTCAACACCTTTGGCACCGCCACATTGGCCGACGACGCCATCGTGGCATTAATCCGCGAACACTTTGATCTGCGCCCAAAAGGCCTTATCAATATGCTCGATCTGAAGCGCCCAATTTACCGTACTACCGCGGCATACGGCCACTTTGGCCGATCGGGCGACAGCTTCACCTGGGAGCGGACCGACAAAATCGATGCGTTGCGCGCGGCCGCCGGCCGTTAACCCTCAAACCCTGAGAGAAATCGTTATGAATACAGCTGTTGAGCAAAGCGTTTTCGCCGACTACAAAGTCGCCGACATTCACCTCGCCGATTGGGGTCGAAGAGAGCTGGATATCGCCGAGAGCGAGATGCCCGCGCTAATGGCGCTGCGGGAGCACTACCGCGACACACAACCCCTTGCTGGCGCAAAGATACTGGGCTGCATCCATATGACGATCCAGACCGGCGTGCTGATCGAGACCCTCGTAGCCCTCGGTGCTGAAGTGCGGTGGTCTTCTTGCAACATCTTTTCAACTCAGGACCACGCCGCGGCCGCCATCGCTGCTGCCGGCATACCTGTGTTTGCCTGGAAAGGAGAAACCGAGGAAGAGTACGACTGGTGCATCGAGCAGACCATCCTCGCCGACGGCAAGCCTTGGGATGCCAACATGGTACTGGATGATGGCGGCGATTTGACCGCCATGCTCCACGAGCAGTACCCGGACATGCTAGAGCGTATCCACGGTATTACCGAAGAGACTACCACCGGCGTGCATCGCCTTTACGAGATGCTCGCCAATGGCGACCTGAGGGTCCCTGCCATCAACGTCAACGACGCCGTGACCAAGTCAAAGAATGATAACAAGTACGGGTGCCGACACAGTTTGAACGATGCGATCAAGCGCGGCCTCGACCACCTACTGGCGGGGAAACGCGCCCTGGTCATCGGCTATGGCGATGTTGGCAAAGGCTCGGCCCAGTCGCTGCGCCAGGAAGGGATGATCGTGAGGGTCACAGAGTGCGACCCGATCTGTGCCATGCAGGCCTGCATGGACGGTTTCGAGGTGGTATCTCCCTTCATTGATGGCGTCGACGACGGCTCTGACAGCTGCATCGACACTGGCCTGTTAGGCACCACCGACATGCTGGTGACCGCAACGGGCAATTTCAATGTGTGCACAGCCGCCATGCTGCGGGCACTGAAATCCGGCGCTGTGGTCTGCAACATCGGACACTTCGACAACGAAATTGATACCGCCTATATGCGCGCCGAATGGCAGTGGGAAGAAATCAAACCGCAGGTGCACAAGATCGTGAGAAATGCCGAAACCAATGATCATCTGCTGCTGCTGTCTGAGGGCCGCCTGGTTAATCTGGGTAACGCGACGGGCCATCCCTCGCGGATTATGGATGGGTCTTTCGCGAATCAGGTACTCGCACAGATCCATTTGTACGAAAAGCGGTTCGCCGATCTGGCGAGCGACGCGCGCTCAGAAGCCATCACGGTAGAAGTGCTTCCCAAGCACTTGGATGAGCAAGTTGCGACATATATGGTGCAAGGCTTTGGCGGTGTAATGACCAAGCTGACCCCAAAACAGGCTGACTACATTGGCGTGGGCGTGGACGG
>CBFHSJ010000008.1:11358-22796 GCA_965658485.1 Luminiphilus sp. | reverse complement strand
CCTTTCAAAACCGATAGCTATAAGTACTGAGCAGGTCGCGCGCTGCTGGCGACGACTTTCTAGTCAAGCTCAACGGTGACGAGACGCTGGCGCCTCCATATCTCCCTTTGAATCAGCGTACACTGGCGCCTCATCTTGAGGTGTGAATGTGCGCAACCCCAGACTGTTCACTGACCAATCGTTGACTCCCGGTGATCAAGTGGTCCTGAAGGGCACCGTCGCCCAGCATCTGGGACGCGTGCTCAGGGCCCGCACCGGAGAGCACATTGTGTTGTTCAATGGCGATGGGCAGGAGTTTGCAGCTCAGGTGCTCACCGTCGGCAAACGCGAGGTCACCGTCGATATTGGCGCAGCCGCCACACCCCAAACGGAGTCGCCGGTCTACTCAATGCTGGGCTTGTGTCTGAGCAAGGGCGACCGATTTGATTGGGCGATTCAGAAAGCAACCGAGTTGGGCGTGGGCGCCATCGCATCGCTCTACAGCGAGCGCGTTGACTTCAGCATTCCCCCAGATCGCATCGAAAAGCGCATCGCACACTGGCAGCAGATTGCCATCAGTGCCTGCGAACAATGTGGGCGCGTCAAAGTGCCTTCGATAACATCACCTCAACCTTTGCTGTCCTGGATAGGGAACGTATCAGCAGAGCAAAAGTGGGTGCTTCACTGCGCCGACGATACCGGCGCGCCTGCAACAACCGTCAACAACGGTGCTCCCCAGGATGCGGCGCTACTCATCGGCCCCGAGGGCGGACTGACCGATCAGGAGTTTGCTGCCGCAAGCGCAGAGGGATTTCAGCTGCTGCAGCTTGGACCACGGGTACTGCGCACAGAAACAGCACCGGCAACGGCATTATCCGTTCTCAGTGTTTTCTGGGGTGAGATGCCGTCCCGAACGCAGGGCTACAAGCCATAGACCCGCCGAGCGTTATCCTCTAGAAAGCGCGACCGCACCGTGTCATCAAGGCCTAGCAAGTCGAGGCTGGCCAGTGCTTTAGCAGGCGTAATCATCGGATAGTTACTACCAAACAGCACCTTTTGACTGCCGTGATGCTTGAGGTAATCCACCAATTGAGACGGATAGCGATCCACGGTGTATGCCGAGGTATCGATATACACATTGGGGTGTTTGGTCGCAACAGCGATCGCCTCATCGGTCCACGGGTAACCAATGTGGCCTCCAACAATGGTCAATTCCGGGAACTCCAGGGCGACTTGGTCGAGATAGATAGGCCTGCCAACTTCCGACGGCATCAGCGGTCCGGTATGGCCAATTTGGGTGCAGAACGGCACGCCCATCTCGCAACACGCGACATACACCGGGTAAAAACGCCTGTCAGTGGGCGGCAGAGACCACAGCCACGGCAGAATGCGAATCGCCTTGAAGCCGAGCTCCTCCACACAACGCCGGATCTCTCTCACGGCTTCCATGGGTTTACTGATGTCGGCTGAACCGACACCGACCAGACGGCCGTCGGACTCTGCAACGAAACTCGCCACCTCATCGTTGGAAATCATGACGCTGTTGGGGCCATACCATGCGGTTGTCAGCGCTGTAGAAATTCCCGCGGCATCCAAAGCGGCGACAGTGTCGGCGACGGTGGGCACTGTATCCAGGTCCGACCTCGTCCAGCGGCGCAACGAGTCAAACATCGGGTCGCCAGAGTGTCTGGCTGTCGGGTGCTGTATCCAAGCATCAATCATGCGAGCTCCCTCTGTGCGGCTCTGTCTCAGGCGTTTCGGATATGCCGCAGGAAGCTAAAGATTGTTCTGCATGCTGTGCGCGCACCCATTCCAACCACGCCGACGCCGCGTTTAAAAAATGACTGGTGCGGGGCGAATGAAAAATCTCAAAGGCATGCTGCGCACGAGGCAGCTCTGCATAGACGAGCGGCACACTGGTGAGCGGCGCAAATTCAGCAACGAAGCGCCGCACTTCCTCAACCCATACCAGCGAGTCGTGGGTTCCCTGAACAATACAAAACGGGGGGGCTGCCTCGGCGACGCCTTCACGATGGATCCAGGAGATGGGCGAGCCATCCTCGAACACTGCCGGTGCCGCCTCTCGGGTTTGCTGGATGATCTTTTGGCTGATGAATCCATCCATACTGGCCTGCTGGCGAATGCCGTGCCGGTTGGTGAGATCCACAACCGGATACATTGCCAACACACCCTGCACCGCAGTATCCGCGCCCTCAAAGCCTACCTGCCAGGCGGCATGACCGGAGGAAAGGCCTGCTAGGAGAGAGAGATGCCCCCCCGCTGAGCCTCCCGTGACGACGATGAAGTCCGGGTCACCGCCGTATTCCTCGATGTGGGTTTTAACCCAGGCAATGGCCTTTTTGACGTCGATTATTTGGGCAGGGTAGGCGTCCCGAGGGGCCAGCCGGTAATTGATAGACACCCCGACCCAGCCCAGCTCAACCATGCGGTGCAGCAGCGGCTGTCCTTGATGGGACTTGTGACCCATCATCCAAGCGCCGCCATGCACATGCAGCAATATCGGTCGTCGCGCTCCCTGAGTCACCGGGGTGTAGATGTCCAGCAACCCCCGCTTTCCTCCCGTGGAATAACTCACATTGCGCACATAGCGCACGCCGGGGCGACGAAAACGAAACGGCCATAACCACTCTCGGCTATGAATCTGTTCGGTCAGCCTGGCCCGCCTTGGCTCCGGGATGTGATTCAAAAAATCCGCGCCGAGCGCAACACGCAGCGCCCGATGAAAAGCCGTACCGGCATCAAAGCCGTCCCTGAGCGCCCACGCCAGCAGACCCCAGGCCGCCAAAAAGCAGGATAGTCCGAAGGCAAAGCCTGGTGCACCGGTGCCGATCAATAGCACGCAGAGTGCGACAAAAACCATCTGCGACCCAATAAGCCAGGCGGCCAGCTCGCCGGTTACCCATCCGGAAAAGAACCAGAGCCAGACGGCCCAGCCGATCTGGCGAACCTGCAGCACCGCAGTAACGGCACACAGCAGGCTCACGCACGCGACAATGACAAACAACAGGTCCATAGCGCTCCTCAGAAAACCACAAAATACCCCGCTTTTCGGGCGGTGAGAGCTTGCGGGGAATTGCTGTGGATCGCAAGATATCCAGCCCCGTTCCAAGAAGGACCGCGAATGAGCCTCAAGCTCGGTGTGGTAATGGATCCCATTGCCTCCATTCACTACAAAAAAGATACCACTTTGGCGCTGCTGTGGGCGGCACAGGACCGTGGCTGGACACTGTTTTATATCGAGCCGGACGGCCTGTTTCTCGACGCAGAGCAGCCCATGGCTACTGCCCGCCCCCTGACGGTTCATCGCAATGCTGAGCACTGGTGTGATCTCGATAACGAAACCACGCTGCGGCTCGCCGAACTCAACGTGGTACTCATGCGCAAAGACCCGCCTTTCGACATGGAGTACATCTACGCCACCTATCTACTGGAGCGGGCCGAGCGGGAAGGCACCCTGGTGGTTAACCGCTGCCAAAGCTTGAGGGATTGCAATGAAAAGCTGTTCGCCACTGAATTTCCAGAGTGCTGCCCACCGCTTTTGGTCAGCCGCGATATGGATCGCTTAAGAGCCTTTCACTCACAACACGACGACGTGATATTCAAACCATTGGATGGCATGGGTGGCAGTGCGATCTTCCGCGCGCAGCCTGGTGACCCGAATGTCAGCGTCATTTTGGAGACGCTCACCCAATCCGGCAGGCAAACAATCATGGCACAGCAATATCTACCTGCCATTCAAGAGGGTGACAAACGAATTCTGATGATCAACGGAGAAGCTGTGCCGCGGTCTCTGGCAAGAGTCCCTCTTGCAGGCGAGAGTCGAGGCAATCTCGCCGCCGGTGGTTCCGGCAGAGTGCAGCCGCTCACAGAGCGAGATCAGTGGATTGCCGATCAAGTTGGGCCTACCCTCAGGGAGCGCGGGCTCTACTTTGTTGGCCTCGATGTAATCGGCGACTACCTCACCGAAATTAACGTCACCAGCCCGACCTGCCTCCGGGAAATCGAGGCGGAGTCTGGGCTGGATATTGCAGGCCAGCTTCTCGACAGCTTGCCGCTGACAGGGGCGCCCTCCTGAACCGCATAACACCCGCGGTAATCCTGGCTCCTCGCACGGGACTGCCACCCGCTTTCCTGCTATCGCTGGGTATCCACCTAGTGGTGATTTTTGGCTTCCTGATGTCTCCAGCGGGAGACTCTGCACGAGAGGTCGCAAACCGTGCAGTCACCGTACTCCTAGCGCCCGCCGCCGAAGCACCTGAGGTCGCGCAAGCTGAAGCCACGGCGAATCAACTCGGTTCTCTCTATCAAACAGCGCCCATGACGCCGCCTACACAAGAAACGCCGCTCCTAGAGCGAACTGGGCCTGTCTCAGCTTCGATGATGCCATCTGGACTGACCATGTCGGCCGCTGCCAGCCCCCAGCAAGCCTCTATGGCCGCGCGTGCGGCGCTGGACGCCGACTATCTGCTTCAGTGGCAAGCCGACATCGAGCGTTTTGGCAACGCCTACTATCGGAACCTGGCACTGCGCCATGGTGATGGCGATGTGCGACTCAAGGTGAGCGTCCGCAGTGATGGCTCCTTGCAACAAATTGATTTATTGGAAAGTTCAGGATCCGTGGCGCTAGACCGAGCGGCCGTCGATACCGTCGAGAAGCTGGCGCCCTTTGCACCTTTTCCACGAGCATTGGCGCGCGAAACACAGCAACTCGATATCATCCGCACCTGGCAATTTCGTCGCTGACGGAGCCAGCCACCATGTCAAACCAACGCGCAAACCTCAGTCAATCGCCGGAATCGCTACGGGGGCACTTCCTCATGGCCACGCCCGTGATTGGCAGCGGCTTTTTTAACCGCTCACTCACTTATCTTTGTCACCATGACGAACAGGGCGCGATGGGCATTGTCGTGAATCGCTGCCTGGATGTTGGGCTTAGCGATATGTTGACCCACCTTAATATTGATATCTCTTCAGCGTGTCCAGACACCTCGATTCTGGCGGGCGGGCCAGTAGCCACCGATCACGGTTTCGTCTTGCATCGCGGCGAACGCCACTGGGAGGGAAGCCAGCCCGTGACTGATGAAATGAGCCTCACCGGGTCGCGGGATATTCTCTGTGCTATCGCGGCCGGCGAAGGCCCCGAAGATTATCTGGTGGCGCTGGGCTATGCCGGCTGGTCAGGCGGCCAACTCGAGGCCGAAATGGCGGAAAACAGCTGGCTGACCGTGAAGGCAGACCCCGACATTCTGTTCCGGAGTGCCGTCGAGGATCGCCTGACTGCGGCGGGACGACAATTGGGTATCAATATCGATCTGTTAAGTACTGAAGCGGGGCATGCCTAATTGTGACCGCCCACGAAACTGTTTTGGCAATTGACTACGGCTTGCGCAACATGGGGGTGGCGGTGGGCAACACCCTGTCGCGAACGGCGCAGCCGTTGGCGATTATCGGCGCACGAGACGGGGTGCCGGACTGGGACGCACTGACCAAATTAGTTGAGGAGTGGCAACCACAGCGGGTGGTCGTCGGTCATCCCCTTAACATGGATGGATCAGAGAGCGACATCAGCCAGAGAGTGATGAAATTCGCGCGTCAGATCGAGGGCCGGTATCAGCGTATCGTGACCTTGGTCGACGAGCGGCTCTCCAGTCGCGAAGCCAAAGCGGCCGCATTGGCATCGGGGCACAATGGCGATTTCGCGGCCAAACCAATCGATGATGAAGCCGCGACCATCATATTGACTACTTGGCTCAACGAGCAATAAGCATCAGGACGTAATGCTGTCAGGTTGCCGCGCTTTCTCGCGTGCGGCCTCCACCGTAATAAGGCGCTTTTCGACCAGTCCTTGCAGGCACTGATCCATGGTTTGCATGCCAATAGCTTGGCCTGTCTGAATGGCCGAATACATCTGCGCCACTTTGTCTTCGCGAATCAGGTTTCGGATCGCCGGTGTGCCGCGCATGATTTCGTGCGCCGCAACCCGACCGCCACTTTTTTTCTTCAGCAGGGTTTGTGAAATGACAGCCTGCAAAGACTCCGACAGCATCGAGCGCACCATGGCTTTCTCGGCCGCTGGAAAAACGTCAATCACACGGTCAATCGTCTTGGCCGCAGAGGTGGTATGCAGCGTGCCGAAGACCAGGTGACCGGTCTCTGCCGCCGTGAGCGCCAAACGGATCGTCTCGAGGTCTCGCATCTCGCCCACCAGAATAATGTCCGGGTCTTCCCGGAGCGCTGAGCGCAACGCCTCTGAGAAGCCCAGCGTGTCGCGGTGGACCTCGCGCTGATTCACGAGACAACGCTTGCTCTCGTGCACAAACTCAATCGGATCTTCGATCGTGAGGATATGGTCGTAGCGGCTGTCGTTGATGAAGTCGATCATCGCAGCCAACGTGGTGGACTTACCTGAGCCCGTCGGCCCGGTGACCAGCACCAGACCTCTGGGTATCATGGAGATCTCTCGGAACACCTGGCCCATGCCCAGGGCCTCCATTGAAAGCACCTCCGAGGGAATCGTTCTGAATACCGCGCCCGCGCCGCGGTTCTGATTAAAGGCATTGACACGAAAGCGCGCAACGCCGGGCACCTCGAAAGAAAAGTCCGTCTCCAGGAACTCTTCAAAGTCCTTTCGCTGACGGTCGTTCATAATGTCGTAGACCAGCGCCTGCACTTCCGCGTGATCCTGGGCGGGCACGTTGACGCGGCGAACGTCGCCGTCCACCCGGATCATCGGAGGAAGGCCTGCCGAAAGATGCAGGTCTGACGCGCCCTGCTGGACGCTGAAAGCGAGTAAGTCAGTGATATCCATTTCACATTCTCCGCCAGTGCCGGGCTAGCACATGGCGAATCAACTTCCTTATGATGCCACCATGATGCCGACTGAACTTAAGCGCAATATATCAGAAGTGGACCGCCGGATTCGGGCGGCGGAAAAGGCGTCGGGGCGCGCTACAGGAACCGTTTCGCTGCTGGCAGTCAGTAAAACCAAGCCCTCCGAGCTCGTCCGACGGGCCCATGGGTTCGGTTTGTCTGCGTTTGGTGAAAATTACGCACAGGAAATGGTAGAAAAAGCGGCTGCGCTCGCCGACCTGCCGCTTTACTGGCACTTCATTGGTCCAATCCAGAGCAATAAAACTGCCTTGATCGCCGAGGTGAGTGACTGGGTGCACAGTATTGATCGCTTAAAAGTAGCCCGCCGACTCAGTGAGCAGCGCCCAGACGACAAAGCCCCACTGAATGTCTTGGTGCAGGTCAACATCTCCAACGAGGACAGCAAATCTGGCGTTGCACCCGATGCGGCACCTGAGCTGCTCGCAGCCATCAACGAACTACCGGGGCTGACGCTACGCGGATTAATGACGATTCCCGCTGCGACCACTAACCAGGCGGAGCAGCGCGAGCCCTTTCGTCAATTAAGCGAACTTATGGCTCAGCTGTCTGACTCCCTGCCCCAGCTCGATACTCTGTCTATGGGCATGTCGGGAGATCTGGAGGCTGCTGTCAGTGAAGGCGCGAACATCGTTCGTGTCGGCACAGATATTTTTGGGGCGCGGTATAATTAAGCTCGTTTGTGACGGATACCCACCTTCCCATGTCATCTGAAGTGGCACCTGTTATCGCATTTCTAGGCGCCGGAAATATGGCCAGAGCCATGATCAGCGGTCTGATGGCCGAGGGAATTTCTCCAAGCCGCCTCCGAGCCAGCGACCCCAGCGAGGCAGCCTTGTCGCGCCTATCAGCCATGGGTCTGTCACACGTCAGCACCTCACCTGACAAGCTGTTCGAGGATGCAAACTTGGTGGTGGCCGCGGTAAAACCACAAGTCATCCCCGCCGCGCTGACTGCGATTAAAGACCAGCTGGGGCCTCGCACTGCGCTGCTCTCTATTGCGGCCGGGATCCCAATCAGCTCGCTCCAGTCTCAGCTGGGCGGAGACGCATCGATCATTCGCTGCATGCCCAACACACCAGCCATGATTGGGTTGGGTGCGAGCGCATTGTATGCACCCGACTCCGTCGATGCTGCCCACCGGGAACTCGCCGAACAAGTCACCAACGCCGCGGGTAAAACGGTTTGGGTGGCTCGCGAAGATTTGCTCGATGCGGTAACCGCCGTATCGGGCAGCGGCCCGGCCTATTTTTTTGCACTGATTGAAGCCATTGCTAAGGCAGGGAAGGAGCTGGGGCTTGAGGAGGAGGTTGCGATGGCGCTGACGGTGCAGACCGCTCTCGGTGCCGCATCGTTGGCAGCTCAGGCCAAGGAGCCGGTTGCCACGCTACGCGAAAATGTGACCAGCCCCGGCGGCACCACCGCGCGGGCGCTGCAATCACTTCAGGCCAATGATTTTGATGCGGTGGTAGCAGAAGCAGTGCGGCAATGCGCCGCGCGCGCTAAAGCCTTAGGAGAGGAGTTCGGCTAATGACTGCCGGCACGGAAATATCGCTGTATCTAATTCACAATCTGGGCGCACTGTTGCTGTTTGTGGTGATTCTGCGCGGGGTCCTTCACGCATCTCGGGTGAACTTCTACAACCCCCTGTCACAAATGATTGTGAAACTGACCAACCCGCTGCTAACGCCCCTGCGCCGGGCGCTGCCCGCTACCGGCCGAATTGACTGGGCTGTGTGGGTACTGGCTGTGCTCCTGCAGTCACTGATTCTGATGGGTATAGCCTGGATAGGGGGAGAGCGCTGGGCGCTACCCGGCCTCGCAACCGTCTTGCTCTGGGGTCTCATCGGCGTCGTCGCGCTGCTGGTGAATCTATACTTTTTTATTTTGATCGCCATGATTATTGTCAGCTGGATCGCACCCGGAAGCCGCCATCCCGCTATCGAGTTGATCTGGCAGATCTCCGAGCCCGTCATGGCACCCCTGCGCTCACTGCTCCCCAACATGGGCGGCATCGACTTCTCGCCCATCTTGGTGTTCATCGGTATTAACGTCGTGCAAATCGGTCTGCGACACGCCGCGCTCACCGTGGGCTTACCTCCGGGCCTGGTTTTCGGGCTCTGATATGAGCGAGACGCCCTCCGCCGGCAGCGTCGGTCTGGTCACGCCACAGATCGCCAGATGCGACATGCCTTTCACTTTCGCCAACGGTGCTGTGCTGACCAGTCACGAACTGGTTTACGAGACCTATGGCGAACTGAACAGCGCCGGCGATAACGCCGTGCTGATCTGCCATGCGTTATCGGGTTCGCATCACGCTGCAGGGTTCCACGCAGGCGACGACCGCCGTCCCGGCTGGTGGGATCTGGCAATCGGCCCGGGTAAGCCGATCGATACTGAGCGTTTATTCGTGGTCTGCTCTAATAATTTGGGATGTTGTGACGGTTCCTCAGGCCCCAATACGATCAACCCAGACACAGGAAAGTCCTGGGGCGGTCAATTTCCACAACCCCAGGTTCAGGATTGGGTTCGCAGCCAGAAGTGGCTGGCCGAGCACCTGGGTATTTCACGCTGGGCCGCCGTCATAGGCGGGAGTCTGGGCGGCATGCAGGCCCTTCAGTGGGCGATCGATTTTCCCGAATGGGTCGAGCACTGCGTCGCACTGGCCGCAGCGCCGGGCCTCACTGCGCAGAATATTGCCTTTAACGAAATCGCGCGCCACGCCATCCTCTCCGACCCCGATTGGCATGGGGGCGACTATCTCGCAGCAGGTGCACTGCCAACGCGGGGCGTTGCACTGGCACGAATGGTCGGCCATCTCACCTATATGTCTGCCGACGGCATGAGTGACCGATTTGGCCGGGAGTTGCGAGAGAACAGTTTTGCGTCAGACGACAACGCTGAGCGGGTCTTTCAGGTAGAAAGTTATTTACGACATCAGGGCAGCCGCTTCTCTACCCAATTTGATGCCAACACCTACGTCCTGATGACGCGCGCGTTGGACCTGTTTGATCTGGCGGGAGCGCACGGTGGCGACCTCACCGCTGCCCTAGCACACGCTCAGGCCAATTTTCTGGTGGCCTCGTTCAGTTCGGACTGGCGGTTTCCGCCTCAGCGATCAATCGAAATTCGAGATGCGCTGATGGCAGCGGGCAAGTCCGTCACCTACGCCAACATCGAAACCGATAATGGTCACGACGGGTTTCTGCTCCCGAATTCTCATTACGAGCAGCTGTTGGGTGAGTGGATGCGCCGGGTAGGTCCATCATGACGCGATTGGATCTGAACACCGTGCTCGACTGGATTACACCGGGTAGTCGTGTGCTGGATCTCGGCTGCGGAGATGGCGCCTTCCTAGCTCGCCTGCGGGATAAACGGGGCGCCAGTGGTGTTGGCGTGGATATCGACCCCGACAATCTCATCGCGTCAGTTAGCAAGGGGCTGGATGTCATTCAGGAAGATATCAACGACGGCCTGCATTGCTTCTCGACCAACGGATTCGATGTCGTCGTGTTGGCGCATGCCCTGCAAGAGCTGACACATCCGCATATCGCGCTGCAGCGTATGGTCGATATTGGTGATGAGGCCATTGTGTCCTTCCCCAATTTTGGACATTGGCTGTGCCGCCTGCACCTGGGATTGAAAGGACGCATGCCCATGTCTCGGGCCATGCCGCGGCACTGGTACGACACCCCCAACATCCACTTTTGCACCGTCAAGGACTTTGAGTCGCTGTGTTCAGAACTAAATATCCACATCATCGAGCGAGCGACCATTGCCGGGGCCGCTCAGCGCCCGTTGGACAAATGGTTCCCGAACCTGTTTGCCACCAGCGCGATCTATCGCATCCGCCGCTCTGGCACCTGATTGCCGGACTGCTGCTGGCGTGCTGGGTACTGCCAGCCGCGGCACAGCAGTCGACGCGATACGAACAGTTCGAGCTGCACCACAGCATTGTTTACACCACTTTTCTTTCGCCAGAAGTCGCTGCCGAATACGGCATTGCGCGCGGGTCAGACAAGGCTATCCTGACACTGTCGGTCCGCGATGCCGACGCCGGAGACATCGCGGGTCGGCCGATGAAAATCGAGGGGCGCACCTGGGACTTGATCACAGGTGGTGACATGCGGGTCAAAGAGATTCGCGAGGGCCGTGCTACGTATTACATCGTGCCGTTTGAATTTCTGGATCGGGAATACCGGTTTTTCGAGTTCACCTTTCAGCCGGACGGCGCTGCCTCGGCTTTCGAGCACAAAATGAAAGTGCAACTGTGGCGCCAGAGCTGAGCGATGTCTGACGACGCGCGACCTCGCTTGATCATTGCCAGCCACAACCCAGGCAAAATCCGTGAGTTTCAGGCAGTGCTCGGAATCCAATGGCAGGTATGCCCCCAAGAGGAGCTGGGTGTAGGCGACGCGGAAGAGACAGGCAGTACCTTTGTCGAAAACGCATTAATCAAAGCCCGTCATGCCTGTGCGCAGACCCGCTTTGCCGCGCTGGCCGATGACTCTGGACTGGTTGTGCCCGCTCTTGGGGGTGCGCCCGGACTC